>CAZUNT010000124.1:0-4842 GCA_964622215.1 uncultured Caldilineaceae bacterium | reverse complement strand
GTCCCCCAAGGGGATACGAAGCGTAATAGTCAGAGAGCGGTAATCAGTCATCAGTGTTCAGGCCGGAGAGCGAGCGCGATAATGGTCAACAAGGCTAAACCGCTCATTATCGTCCCTACGGTGCGGGAGGGGGTGCTGCCCATTTGTAAGAGGAGCGAATGATCACCAGCAGGTACATCAACGGTGATAAGGCCGTAAGGCGGTTCAGGCCGGTGCTCAAGGGACTGACCGTCGAGAGTAACCTGCCAGCCGGGGTAATCGTAGGTGTAAAATTGGAGCGTCGCCGGTTCAGCCGCTTTAACCCGAACCTGGCTGGATGCGCCGCCGCGATGAAGCGTTTCGACGCTCCCCTGTCCGGCAATGAGATTGGCGGCAGTCAAGGGTTCGCCCCGTAAGTATTGTTGTTCGAGGGGGCTGGTTTGAGGCTGCTCCTGCGTTACGGAAACCATGCCAACCCGGTCAACGATGGAGCCTCTATCCCAGTTAATCACGGCCAGCGGCGTCTCTGCCCAGGCGGGGATGTCGGTGTATTGGGGGAGGGTGTAGGGAAAGGAAGCGAGGAGGACGACGAGGCAGAGGAGGAAGAGGGGAGAGTTGACAATTGACAATTGACAATTGACAATTGACAATTGAGAATCGGGTTGGGATAGGAGTGAACCGGCGACGATGGCTAGGGTGAAGGCCGTCATGCCCAGGAGTCGCCAGGGGAATTGAACCAGGGTGGCGATGGGAATGGCTTGCCAGACCGGCTCGGCCAGGGGCGACATCAGAAAAATGGTGGCTAAAGTCGAAACAAGGAAAAACGAGGCCGTACCTCGATGGGGGAAGCGGCGGATGATGCTATTGACCAGGGCAAAACCGGCCAGGGCGATGACTACCAGGCCCAACTGGTAAGAAAAGTCATCGGCTAAACCGGCGCCGGCATAACCATAACCCCACTCCGGCGAGAAAAACTGCGAGAAGTAGACAAAGTGTTGCAGGTAGTTATAACTTCCGCTGGTCCACTGTTCGATCTTGATGTAACGGGTTTCGATAATAGCGGGGATGAGGTAGATGGCTGCCAGAGCCAAGCCCAAAATGCCTGCTGCGCCTGCATAGACGCTGCGAGTTATAAATGGCCTGGGTTTGAGTTTGGATTTTGCCAGGATGAGATACCCCAGATAAATCGTCAAAAAGGGGCTAAAGGTAAATAAAGTGGTATGGTGAGTCAAGGCCAAAAGGCCGTAGCTCAGGCCGGCCAAGGCCACCCGGCGGGGAGTTGGTGCAGCGATTAACTCGGTGAAGGCCCAGAAGAGAAGCGGGATGAGGGTCAGGGCGACGAACTCGGCGTAGGCGCTGCGGACGAATAATTCCACCAGGCGGAAGGGGGCATACATATAGACGACGGCGGCCAATAGCCCGGCAGGCCGGCCAAACAGGCGTTGAACGAAACCATACATACCCAGCCCAGCTCCTATGATCGCCAGTACGTACATCATTTTTACGGCTGTGACCAGGCCCAAACCCAGCAGATGAAGCAATTCAGCCGCATAGATGGCCAGGGGGGCGTACATGTTGAATAATGGATAGCCATAGCCAAAGGCAAAATCCGGCGCCCAACGGGGCCAGAAATAGCCGTCACGAAAGGTTTGGTCAAACTCGACCAGATAGAAAACACTGTGCCGGGCATCGTGGGCGTTAAAAAAATAGGCCGGGGTCAGCAAGGGCCCCCAGGCAAAAATTGATAAAATCAAGATTTGCCACAGGTACGGAGGATGTGATGAAGCGGCCAGGCGGCGCAGCAGCAAAACAGGTGAATTTAAATTCTTGATAATCTCAACTCTTTGCATTTTCTGCCGTCGTTGATTTTCGTATAGAGAAAAATCTATTAGCCACCCCCAATCCTACCATCAATAAAAACGAACCTAGCGAGACCCACCGCCCAACTACTCTAACCGGTGTATCTTCAAAACGTAGTTCTAAAAAATGAGAACCTGGCGGAATAGGCACAACCATCCAGCCCTCGATGGGAGTAGTGCTGATAACAGGTTGATCGACCAGTGGGCCGACCCGGGTGACCGGGCCAACTTCTTCATCCAAGTTACCGTCATGCGGCCCTAAATCCTTATAAATATAAGCCCGCCAGCCGGGATAGTAGGGGATGAGGAAGGTGACGCTTTGTCCTTCCTTTTCTGTACCGACCCATAGCAACTCATGTATGCTGTCCATTTTCATCGAGTAAACCCCAACACTGTTATCGGCCGGTAGAGCAGTATAATTCACCTTTGTCGTGATCTCGCCGCCGCGCTCAACCTGTTCGGCCAGGGATGACCAGTTGGGAATACGCTGCACCCAGGCCGTCTGGCCGGTCATTTCATCCGCAGATTGCTGAAAGCGGAAAAGGGCAGCCAAACTAACCGGCCCCTCAGTTGGTTTGGGATCGCGTACCTCTGCTTTGAGGTAGGGGTAACTGGAGAGGAGAATTAGACAGGAAAGGATAATGACGGAAAGGGGAGCAGGTAGGATGTGGGGGGATTGCCGTTGACCATTGACCGTTGACAATTGACTATTTTCTTCGGCTGCGATCGCTCCGGCTACGATAGAAATAAAAGGGGCTACAACCACCAGCAGCCGCCAGGGAAATTGGATCAGCCGGGTCAGGGGAAGTAATTCATAGACAAAAGTGGAAAGTGGTACGGTTAGAAAGGCCATAGTCAAGGTGGTTCCCTGAAAAAAGTAGAGAGTACGCCGTGCCGACGAATTAGTTAGCTTCGGAACTACCAGAAAAGAAAGCATAAAAAGAATCAAGGCAGCCAGGCCAATTTGAAACCCGGCTTCGTCGTTGGGGCCGGGAATACTAGCTCCAAACCCCCAGCGAGGCGAAAAGAGTTGAAAAACATCCACAAAATCGTCGCCAAAGGCAAAACGTCCTCCAAACCATTGGTCTGTCCGGACAAAACGAGCCTCGGTGAGAGCGGGTAAAAGATAAATGCCGCTTAAGCCTAGCCCTAGCAGCAGGGTAAACAACGGAGGAAGACCGAGCTTAAGAGTCTGGATGAAATTTCTGCGTAGCGACGATTTCAGCCGTCCAAAATTTTCAAAGATAGACCACAACATCACATACGTTACGTACAGGCCCATAAGAAAAGCCAGAATAAAAGCCGACAGTGAATGGGTAAACATTAACCCGGCATAGGCTACCGCAGCCCACAGTAGCGCCGATAGGCGCGGCCGAGTAACGACTTCATAAAAACCCCACAAAACCAGCGGCACAAAAACAAATCCCACCGATTCGGCCAGATCGGCCCGCACGTACAAATCGTACAGATGGTAAGGAATATAAACATAGGTCAGAGCGGCAATCAAGCCGGCCGGGCCGCCGAGTAGGCGTTTGACCAAGAGATACATGGCCAGGCCGGATAGAAGCGCCGCCAAGCCAAAAATAATTTTTACGGAGGTGACGAGATCCAACCCGGCGAAAAGAAAGACCTCACCGGCATAGAAAGATAAGGGGCCGTAGATGTTAAAGAAAGGATAGCCATAACCAAAAGCAAAATCTGGCGACCAGCGAGGGTACAACACTCCATCCCGGATGGCCTGATCAAATTCATACAAAAAATAAACCGCGTGGCGGGCATCATGCGCTCCCCAAAAGTAACCGGGTTGCAGCAATGGCCCGATAACAGGCAGAGAAAGGAGCAGGGTGAGCCAGAGATAGGATTGAAGGTTGAAGGTTGTTTTATTCGACATTCAGCCTAACCCTCCCTTCCGAGTCGCCGGGTACGGGTAAACGTTCGCCCGTTGTCTCGTTGTACAGGCCGAGGAAGACGTGATAGGGACCGGCAGGAGCATCGGCGGGGAAGAGTAACGGGTAAGTGTCGTGGATAAGTTCGCCCGGGATCCAGTGAGAGGTAGGATAAGTACCCTCCAGGGGCAACCCATCAAATTGAGCCAGCACGTTGTCGTTGGGGTCAACCAGGTGCACAAAAACTTTCCAGTTCTCGGCGAAGGGTTGGAAAGGCTGCCAGGTGACCTGCAAATTTAAGACAGCATGAGCCGGCCAGGGACCATACGTAGGCAATGGGATTTTAGAGGTGGCGCTGCGTTCTAACCCGGCTGTATTATTATTGATTGTTACCTCAAAACTGTACGAGAGCAAACCCAGTTGGGCAGTTCCCAGTTGAGCCTGAGGACCCTGCTTCATCTCTGAATCAAGCTGGATAAACCGGGGATTGGGGTAAGGGTAGCTGGTTAGAACAACTAGAAGAACGATTGCACCGAACAGGGGTAATCGGGCTAGCTGTGTATCCAGCCACAACGCAGCTCCGGCCAAAACCGCCAAGCCCAGACCCACAAACCCTGCCAGTTGCCAGGGGTAAGTCAGCGTATCGGCCAGGGTATAACCGGGCAGCAGGGGAATCTGCCATAAAAAATTGGTAAAGCCAAATTGAAGCAACAGACAGAGCACAGCCACAGCAGCGAAGAAAATCAAACGGCGGTCGGTGCGGCTAAACGATAGCTCACCTGAGCCATGCCGCTGCCACAAGGTCACACTCAGCAGCGCCAGCCCGGCGGCGGCCAGGCCCACCTGGAATGATAGGCCATCATTCCAACCGGCTCGGCTGGGGCCGAAGCCCCAAAAAGCGGAGAAAAGCTGGAAAGGGTAGAGAAAATGATCGGCGAAGAGAGGCGACGTCGCGGGGTGAGGCGATGAGGCAAAGGAAATTATTAGGGCCAGGATAACTCCAAAAAAAGAAGTGATACCGGGCCAAACCACCGAGCGGCTTGGGAGTATCAGGAGCAGCAGCACGAGAACCAATCCAAAGGCCCACAGCGCCAGTCCCAATTGGCTCAGGCCGAGTA
>CAZUNT010000123.1:0-20880 GCA_964622215.1 uncultured Caldilineaceae bacterium | reverse complement strand
CTATAGCTTGCTTGTTGTTGGAGTATTCAGTTGTTAAAGTGCTGCAAAAGTCGAGTCACATATTGAATTTTTCCAGTGGTGTCTGTAATGACAATAGATGACGAGCTGGCTTCTACTGCCCGCGAGAGCTGGCGTAGCTGTTCATCCGCCCGGCGTTTTTCGGTAATATCCTGTATTACCCATAAAACTCCATCGCCAGCCAGGTTATGAGGGTTAATCGCCTGGGCAACAACATTACACCAGATAAGCGAACCATCTTTTCGTTTTAGTGGCCCTTCCATAGTAAAGGTTTCGCCTAATGCCAACCGCTCGTGGGAAAGCTTCACCATACGCTCATAAGTTTCAAAATCGGGACAACATGCCTGCATGGAAAGCGATTTCATCTCCTCAGGAGCATAACCGATGATGGCGGCCAGGGTATGGTTGGTCCATTCGAATCCATTACTTTTTTCAAGGGCGACGCCAACGGGAATATTATCCAGGATGATTTGCTGTTGCTGCATCAACCGGTCAAGTTTTTCTTGAGCCAATTTTTGTTCGGTCACATCGCGAGCGATGCCCACCACTCCTATGACTTGTCCCTGCCGGTTCCACAGCGGGACTTTAGTGGTCAGAGTCCAGCGCGGGCGACCCTCTACTTCGCGGGAAGGTTCTTCACGATTAAAAATGGGCTGACCGGACGAGATAACGACCTGGTTGTCGGCCCGGTAGAGGGCCGCCAGTTCGGGCGGATAAAAGTCATAGTCGTTTTTACCCACCAGCATGTCCGGGTCATCTGCGCCCATAGCCCGGGCATCACTTTTATTGCAGAGGGTAAAGTTGGAGGCGGTATCACGGGCAAAAATCTGGTCGGGGATATTGTCAATCACCGTCCGCAGCAAGTTGCGCTCCTGCGCTAATGCCTCCTCAACCTGCTTACGCTCGGTAATGTTGCGCATGGTAATCACCCGCCCGGCCAAATCATGACGCCGGTTGTGTAAGGGGCTGAGGCGAACTTCATACCAATGTTGAGCTTCTCCCTCGCCGGTGACCATTTCATCCACGGCTGCGGTGGCATATTCATATCGTTCGGCCAGATGAGGCCAGGGGGTGAGCACCTCTGTGACCATCTTGCCAATGGCTTGAGCAGGCGATAGTCCAATCAGGCACTGGGCGGATGGATTAATATCGGCGATACGGCCTGACAGATCGAGCACAATCAGGCCGTCCTCCATTTCTTCTACGATCATACTACGGGCGAGGGGTGATAAATCGAACAGCCGATAGCCAAAAATACCCCAGGTGATGGCGATGAGGCTGAGTGTAAAGGCAAAAGGGGTCGGGTCGAGGATGAGGTTCAGGCCCGAAGCATACAAAATATTGCTTGTCCAGGGGGCCAGCACCGCGACAGCAAGGGCCGCAGCCTGCCCGCGATAATACCCATACCTTTGGCTCAACGAGCGCAGGACAATTAGCGTACCGGCCAAGAGGAGCAAATAAGAGTAGGCGAAAAATGTCCAAAACCAGACCCCATAAGAGAGGCCAAGGCGTGAAAATTCTCCGGCCTGATAGATGTAGATCTCTTTCCAGATTAGACCATGTATTTCGGTGGTGAAGGCTAACACCAGGGTAATCAGTGGGATCACGGACAGGGCGAACATAACCCGGTACGACATCCGCCTATCCTGGTTGGCATAATTGAAGGCAAAAATCATCCACATTAAGGGGACGGTGGTAATACCGAGATATTGCATCTTGCCCCAAAAAAGCTTGGTGGGCAGATCAAGGCCGGCAATCTCCAGGGCATAACCCACACACCAAACGGCCACGGATAAGGCCAGCAAGATCAGTTCGGCAGAACTCTCTAAGGTCCGGCGCGACCAGATATAAAAAGCGATCCCCATTGAAATCGCAGCAGCGGCAAAAAGGGGTAAGATGTAGGGGGTGTATTGAAATGGCATAGGCATTCTTTTTTATTTTATAGCGGCGCTTGATAAATCGGTTAAGGGCACGGTAAATTTAACGGTGGTACCCTGGTTCAACTCACTCTCTACCCAAATCCGGCCGCCGTTTTTCTCTACCATCTCCTGGCACAAAATCAACCCTAACCCAGTCCCTTTTTCTTGAGCGGTACCTCGAGTGGTATGATGTACCTCAATTTTGAACAATTTATCAATATCTTCTGGGCTGATCCCCACCCCCGTGTCTTTAATGCTCACTTCAACCCATCCGGCCCCCTCATGGTTGGACGCACAATCATTCTGCCGCGCCGAAAGGGTTACCTGTCCCCCGGCAGGGGTAAATTTGAGCGCATTGCCGGTTAAATTGCGAATAACCGTATCAACCATGTAAATATCGGCATAGATAAATAGACTCTCTTCAATGGTTTGTTCTAACCGGATTTGTTTACGCAGGGCCGTTTCTTGCAATAAGGTTACGGTGTTGACAGCTAACCGGTGCAGGTCAACCGGGCCGGGATCATAATCTATCCGCCCCCGCTGCAATTGCGACCAGGTTAACAGGTTTTCCAGTAAGATGTGAGCCGCTTTGGCCTGGTTATAAATGCTACCGCTCATCTCCTGAATATCCTGGGGACTTAACTGATCGATCATCTCCATCATCAATTGGGCATTACCCAACAAACTATTAAACGGGCCGCGCAGGTCGTGGGAAATGATGGAAAAGAATTTGTCTTTGTCCTGATTCAGTTTCTTTTCCAATTCGTACAGCCGGGCATTACGAATGGCAATCGCAATTTGATTGGTTAAGGTTTGTAACACCCGCTGATCTTCGAGGCCAAAGCTGGCCCGTCTATCACTCCGGATATCCAAAACGCCAATCATCTCCGGCCCCACATGCAGTGGTAAGGCTATTTCTGAACATGTCTCGGCCAAAGCGTCCAGGGCCAAAAATGTAGCGTCGGTCTTGACATCGTCCACCCGGTAAGCTTGCCCACTCTGCATGACCCTGGCTATGCTGCTGGGACCATGGGGTTCAATAAATGTCTCCGGCGTTAACTGCCGGCTGCCATCACGCCCCAACCCGGCCTGTAAAATAAGTTTATCTTTGTCCTCATTTAACAGCCAGACCCCCACAAAATAGTAGCCAAAATTCGTTTGAATGGCCTTTACCACTGCCGCCAGTAGCTCATCTAGCTCAAGAACCGAAGTCACCTGTTGGCCCATTTGGTTGCTGGCCTCCAGTTGTAAGGCTCGTTTTGATAAAGCCATATTGGCTGTTTGAAGTTCGCCTGTAACCCGAACCAGGGCCTCATTTTTTGTGTTTAACTCGTTGATTAATTCTTCCAACGTGACCCGCTGCCGGTAAAGATCAAGAAAAACCTTAACTTTACTGAGCAAAATCTGCGGCACAAATGGCTTGCTCAAAAAATCAACGGCCCCGGCGTCATATCCTTTCCGGTGGTGATATTCGTCGGAGTAGATGGCGCTGACAAAAATAACCGGCAGGGTGGAGGTGGACAGATTACCGCGCAATAACTCCACTAACTCATAGCCATCCATTTCCGGCATTTGGATATCAACAATAGCCAAACAAAAATCATGCTCCAGGGTTAGCCCTAAAGCTTCGACCCCTGAAGCGGCTTGAATAATGTCGGCGTCCAGGGTGGTTAAGAGCTTTTCCAAAGCAAAAAGATTCTGGGGTCTATCATCAACAATCAAAATTTTGGGTCTTAATCCAGGTTCAGTCACGGTCAGTTCCTTTAGAAAGCCGGGTCAAAAGCAACGGGGTTTCCACTAATGAAAGTATCTGGTTCACGACGTTCTTTTTCCATAGTTACTTTTTCTTAGGATAATATTTACCGATAAAGCCACACACGTAACATGGAGAACAAGCGGTCAACATCAACCGGTTTGGGCAGGTAATCATTGGCCCCGGCGGCCAGGCACTTCTCCCGATCGCCTTTCATGGCTTTAGCGGTCAGGGCCAGAACAGGTAAGGTCCTAAATTGCTGTTGGGCGCGAATTCGTTGGGTGGTTTCATAACCATCCAGCACCGGCATCATAATATCCATCAACACCAGGTCAACCGGTTCTTTAGCCAATAGGTCCAGGGCTTTTTGACCATTGGAGGCCATTTTGATGAGAATACCTTTTTCTGACAACAATTTTGATAAGGCGAATGCATTACGCATATCATCATCAACAATAAGAACCTTTTTGTCCTTAAACACGTCATTTTCATTATACAACTGCTGAATCGCCTGCTGTTTATCTTGCGACATCTCGGCGACCACCCGGTGCAAGAATAGGGCTGTTTCATCCAAAAGCCGCTCCGGCGACTTAACCCCTTTCACAATAATCTGGTCGGTATATTGCATCAATTCAGCATTCTGTTCCGGGGTTAGTTCGCGGCCAGTATAGACAATCACCGGACACTTGGCAACAGTCTCATCGGCATTAATCTTGTTCAAAACCTCAAAACCGGACATATCGGGCAAGCTCAAATCTAAAACCATACAATCAAAATGCTGCGCCCGCAGCATGTCAAGGGCCTGCTGGCCCTGCTCTGCCTCGCTGATTTTTACATCGCTGCCGTTCAGCAAGGTTTTAAGGCTGTGACGGGAGTTGGCGTCGTCTTCCACGATGAGGAGGGTCTTGATTTCGGCAGAGATGAAGTACTCAATTTCCTGGAAAGCGTTATCCAAATTTTCCGGGCTAACCGGCTTGGTCAAATAACCTATGGCCCCTTTGCGGTAGGCATCCCAGGCCTCTCCTTCAACCGACATAATATGCACCGGGATATGGCGCAGGCCGGGATCATTCTTCAACGTGCCTAACACTTCCCAACCGCTGATATCGGGCAAATTGAGGTCAAGCATAATCGCCTCAGGCTGGTAGGTTTTGGCCAACTCCAGGCCCGTTTTGCCCTCTTTGGCCAGCAAACAAGTGAAACCCTTGGTATGGGCATAATCATACACAATTTTAGCAAATTTAGGGTCGTCTTCAATAACGAGCAAAATTTTAATACCCTCACTGCGCGCGCCTGGAGCGACCAATTCAGTCCGGTCATCCGCTGGGGCAGGTAGGGACGTCGGGGCGGGAGCGGGTGGGGGAGGGACCGGTTGGGGGTTTGTTGTTTGGGGCGGCGCGGCTGGCGGTTTTGCTGTCTCCGGGATCGGTGGAGCAGGCGTTTCTTTGCTCTTATCCGGCTGCCGTTCGATAGGCAAATAGAGGGTAAAGGTGCTGCCCCGGCCCGGTTCGCTTTCTACCTCAATTTGCCCGCCCAGGTTGACCGCTAATTCTCTGGAAATGGACAGACCCAGACCGGTGCCGCCATACCGGCGGCTGGTGCTGCCATCCGCTTGCTGAAAGGCTTCAAAGATAATTTTTTGTTGTTCGGGGGTCATACCAATGCCGGTATCGGTGACACTGATGGCAATCGTCTGGCTGGGGTCCAGCCCGCTGCGAGATAAATTCATCTTGTCATTCGGGCGATAGATATTCAGGCTAACACTGCCCTGGCTGGTGAACTTGAAGGCATTGGAAAGTAAGTTTTTGACAATTTGCATAGCCCGTTGGGGGTCGGTCCGAATTCGGCCCGGCAAATCATCGGCCAGGGTTATATTCAAGGCCACCCCTTTTTCCTCCGCTACGTGCGTAAATTGCGAGCGGACATTTGACACCAGATCGGTCAGGGGCATTGCTTCAATATTAAAGAACATCTGCCCGGATTCTACTTTAGACAGGTCCAGAATGTCGTTGATGAGATTCAACAAGTCGGTCCCGCCGCTATAGATAATTTGGGCTGATTCAACCTGTTCCTTAGTCAGATTGCCTTTTTCATTACGAACCAGCATACGGGCCAGAATGAGCAAACTATTCAGGGGGGTACGCAACTCGTGCGACATATTGGCCAGGAACTCGGATTTGTATTTGCTGGCCAGAGCCAATTCTTCGGCCTTCCGTTCAAGTTCCTGTTGAGCCGCTTTTAATTCCTGATTTTGATTGTCCAGGATAGCTTGTTTTTCTCTTAAAGTCGCACTGCTTTCTTCTAAAGCGATGGCTTTTTCTTCTAATTGGGTATTGGTGTCTTCAAGTTCGGCCTGTTTTTCTCTTAATTTGATTTCGGAGACTTTTAAACTTTTGGTTTGGGTTTCTAGTTCCTCATTGGCCGTCCGCAATTCTTCACCCTGGATTTGTAATTCCTCGGCCTGTTGTTGCGTTTCGGCCAGGAGTTCATTAATGCGGGCACGATCGTTGGCCGTATTAAAGGCAATAGCGATGCTGCTCAATGCGGTTTCAACAAATTCTCGCTGTTCCTCCATAAATTCGGTCATCGTCCCCAACTCGACCACCCCCAGCACATGGTCTTCATACATAAAAGGGAAGGCCATAATGTTTTTAGGCGGCGTTTCACCTAAGCCAGAACTAATCGTGATGTAGTCGGCGGGCACTTGGGTCAAGAGGAGCGGTTTCTTGTCCAAAACTGCCTGTCCCACCAACCCCTGACCAAATTTGATGCACTCGGTCGGCTTTTTATTGTTATAGGTATAGGCGCCGGCCAGGTTCAGGCTGTTATCTTTTACCATATACAAGGCGCCAATCTGAACCTGCAGGTACTGACATAACTGCCGGATAACGTTGTTAGCCAGCATCGAAATATCTTGTTCGCCCTGCATGACCTGGTTCAGTTGGGCCTGACCGGTGGTTTGCCACACCTGCACTTCTAACATTTCATTGGTAAATTCAATGCTTCTTTCGACCAGTTGGGCCTCTTCTTTAGCCCGAACTGCTTCTTCAAATAAACGGGCATTAGTTATGGCCGCGGCAACCTGGTTGGCCAGAGATTGCAAGAGGTCCTTATCGCCGGCATCCAGCCCGGCTATCTCGCTCGACTGCACGTCAAGCACACCCAACACTTCGTTTTCGGCCACGATGGGCACGGCCATTTCCGAACGGGTATCGGGCAATAGGGGGTTGGGTAACCAATGGGGGGCTAATTGTACATCGTCAACATGCACGATTTCACCGCTGCGGGCCGCCCGGGCTACCAAACTGGTTTCGGTATTCAAGGGAATACTATGGCTTTTAGCCTTCATTCTTTCGCCGGCTTCACCGTAACCGGCCTGGAGGACCAACTGCTTCTTTTCTGCGTCAACCAGGTAGATGTGGGTATGGTAATAATTAAAACGCTCTTTTACCTGATCAACCATCACCTGTAACAGCCGGTCAGACCCAAGCGTGGCGTTTAACTGACCGCTGAGCATAGCCACCGTTTGGAGGCGAGCGGTACGGGTGCTCACCTGCTGTTCCATGTCGAACAGAACCCGCCTTAGTTGTTCGGTCATACTATTAAAGGCTTGAGCCATAGTCCGCAGTTCGGTTGGCCCGGTCACAGGTGCGGTTCGCTCAAGGTGTCCGGCGGCCATATCGGTCGCGGCATGGGTTAACGATTGCATAGGCTGAGTTACCTGCCAGGCCACCCACAGCCCGACCACACTGGCGATAGCCAGGGCAATCAAGCTGCCCCACACCACTCGCGGCAAAAATTCAGACACCTGCCGGAAGCCAGGAGTGGGCCGTTCAATGACTACGGTGATATTCAGCTTATCCAAGTAGGGTTGGGTTGGCATAGAAACCAACTTCGAGTGGCTACGGATAATATTCTGGCCGGTTTCATCGGTATCATTATGCCAACTGGTATCTTGAGTCGTCAACGTGTCGCGAACATGGGCCGAGACTTCTTGCCCTACTTTTGTTTTATCGGTCGAGTCAAAGAGCCAGGTGTTCGTGGTGTTATCAACCAGGGCTAACTTAAAAACCGTTTGATCATCGGAAGTTAAGGGCTGGCTTACCGCATCGCTAAATATACTCAAATCGGTTAAGCGCAGCTTGGCGCGTAAGACACCTTGTTGATCGGCTTCAGTTCTGAGAGACTGGCTGGTAAAAGGAAAAAGCGGCGTCGCAATTTCTACCAACACGGTTTCCCCATTCTGGATAAAAGGGGCGCTGACATAGTAACCATTTTTTTCGTACTGCCAGGCTTCCTCCCACCAGGCCTGATCGCCGTAGTAGTAATATTCGGGCACTTGGCCCACAAACGCCGCCAGTTCACCATTGGAGTCGGTCACAATGATCTGCTCAAATTGTGATTGGTTGCGCACAATATATTGTAGAGCATTACTGGTGGGGTTAGAGGCAATGGTGTTACGAAGTTCAGAGTCCGGGATCAGCCATTCTTGCTTCTTTGCTTCAAATACGGCGACACTTTCCGCGGGAGGGGCCAAGTCTAAGGTCTCCCGGGCATACGTGACTTGATTAACAATGCTGTAGTTAGTTCCCAGGTCTTCCAGATATTTTATTTGAATAGCAAGTTGTTCCGCCAGGCGGTTTTTGCTTATCTGGGCTAGAGCAACCGAGTTTTCACCTTTTTGACTAGTAAGGGTACTGTGAATCTGAAAAACAACCATTCCAACCACTAATGCCGTCGTAGCTGCGGTTACGGCTATAAAAGCCAGGGGGAGCCACTTGCCCAATGAGCGAGGAATAAGATAGCGGCGGAAAAACAGCAGTGCTAGGGGTATAACCAACGCCAACCCTAGAAGAAAATATATCCACTGTTCAAACATCATTTGTTAATCCTATCCAATCTGGTAACTACTAAAGAAGATGCACTAATACCAATTTGAAGATGATAGGCGCCAGCCACCTTAATTGGGCTAACATTCAGTAAATAGTCTGACCGCACGTCCCAGTATATCAGATGTAAGTAATTCAAGATACCCCAATAATTTATGGTTTTGTTTGTGATAAATGAAGGTATTCTAACTACCGGTTATACTGCACCCGCCGCCCCAACATCCATGTCGCCAGGGTTTCGGTCACAACGATAATGACCAGAAAAAACAAATCAATGCCAACAGTGATGATAAAAGCCGAGAGAAGATAGCTGATAATTGCCAAGCCAATGGTTTGAATTTGGGGGGGCATGGTGGAGTTCAGGCCCAGGCCGATAGCCAGCGCCAGGGCCAGGGTCAGGTATAGCAGTACCGTGCGCCATGCTTCGCGGTCGGAAGCGCTGGGCAGCATAGCGTTGGAAACGGCAAAAATGAGGTAAACCCACAGCCACACATCCGGCAGCAGCAGAACGTGGGTAATGGCACGACCCATCGTTTCCACATTACCGCTGATCATGGCCTCGCCCAGGCGGCCCAATTCCAGGCGGCCCTGGCCGATCAACAGCACAACCAGGCTGCCAAAAAGGAGCGGGGCCAGGCCAATCAAGCTGTGGCGAATGGGGTCGCCCACCTGGATTACTACAGCACCCATTTGCAGCTCACCGCCCTTTTTCAATTGCGGCCACAGCGAAAAACGAGTGGTTTTTACTCCTAGCAAATTGGCCGTGAGCCAGTGACTAAATTCATGGAGAAACGTGCCCGGTAGAAACAGCGCCCAATACACCCACATCGCCACTTTGGGGCTGCCGGTGAGTAAAAAAGCAACCCCCTGAATATGGCTGCTAATCCACCGCTTCAGGGGGTACATTAAGAAAAAGGATACAATGAGCCAGAAAAGAATAGACCAACCGGACATGAAAGGTTAAAGGTTAAAGGTTGAAGGTTGAAGGTTTAGGTTTAATCTTCAACCTTTAACCTGCTAACGCGCTTTCACCAAAGCGCCTTTGACCAGAGTGACAAAACTATCAGCTTTTAAGCTGGCGCCACCAACCAATGCGCCGTCGATGTCGGGTTGGGCCATAAAAGCTTCGATGTTGTCAGGTTTAACGCTGCCGCCGTATTGGATGCGGATCTGCTGGGCGACAGCTTCGCCATACAGGTCGGCCAAAGCGCCCCGGATGCTCAAGCCGATAATGCTATTAGCATCGGCGGGTAAGGCGTTTTTGCCGGTGCCAATAGCCCAGATGGGTTCGTAGGCCACGACCACCTTGGCTGCATCTTCGGCGCTCAAGCCGGCAAAGGCGGCTTTCACCTGTCCCCCCACAAAGGCAGCGGTTTCGCCGGCCTCATTTTGAGCCAAATTTTCGCCCACACAGATAATCGGAATCAGTTTGTGAGACAGCGCGGCTTTGGCTTTTTTATTAACGCCCTCGTCGGTTTCACCAAAAAACTGGCGTCGCTCCGAGTGGCCCAAAATTACATAATCGCACAGCCCCGACAGCATCAGCGGCGAGATTTCGCCGGTGAAAGCGCCCTGCTCTTCCCAATACATATTCTGCGCGCCCAGGCCGATTTTACTCTTGGCAATCACATCTGAAACGGCGCCCAGGGCGGTAAAAGTGGGGCATATCACCACCTCCACCCCCTTAATATTAACCACGGCCTCTCGAATTTCGTGAGCCAATTGCACGGCCTCGGCCACGGTTTTATGCATCTTCCAGTTACCGGCAATAATTGGTACTCGCATGATTCAGAACATCTCCTTTAGATTAAATTTACAAATGGCAAGTCGCAGCTCCATGCCAACCCATTTCTTATTCTCTATCCCCCCTACCTCTCCACTTCCTATCTTACCACACTCAGCCAAGCTTGACAATGACCAGATCACGGCTGTAGCAGGTAACTACAACACTCCCTTTAAATTCTCGGCCGCGGCCCTGGTCATCCCTGGTACAGACGCCAGTTCCTCGATACTAGCCTGGCGTATGGCCTCCAACGAACCAAATTTTCTAAGCAAAGCCTGGCGGCGCTTCGGGCCAATGCCCTCAATTTCATCCAGGGTTGAATGAACGGCGTTTTTGCCCCGCAACTGACGATGATAGGTTACCCCAAAGCGGTGGGCCTCATCACGGATGCGTTGGATAAGAAACAACGCCTGGGAATTGCGCGGCAGCATCACCGGCTCGGAGATGTCCGGCAAAAAGATTTCTTCCTCCCGCTTGGCCAGGCCGACGATGGCTACTGCATCGCGCAACTCGAATTCGTCCAGTACTTCCAGAGCAGCGTTCAACTGCCCCTTGCCGCCGTCGATGATGATTAAATCGGGAATAAGCGCCCAGGAGTTTTCTTCTTCGGAGGGTAGGGGAGGTGAAATTTGGGATTCTGGCTGATAACCGCCGTCACGCATACGTTTGAAGCGGCGGCGCAGCATCTCCTGCATGCTGGCGAAATCATCCTGGCCGCGTACGCTCTGAATTTTAAAGCGGCGGTAATCGCTTTTGCGGGGCACACCTTTACTAAAAACGACCATCGAGCCGACCGTGTTCGTGCCCTGGAGAGTGCTGATGTCGTAACACTCGATGCGGAGCGGCGCTTCCGGCAGATCAAGCGCCTGTTGCAATTCGGCCAGTCCCTCGGTTTGTTTGCTTTCGTCGGCAGCCCAGCGAGCGCGTAGGTGATTGAGGGTTTCGTTAGCGTTTTGGGCCACCATGTCGAGCAGTTCTTTCTGCTGGCCCTGGCGCGGCACTTTGAGCGCTACCTCGGCCCCCCGCTTGCTCTTAAGCCAATCGCGGATAATCATCAGCTCGTCAACCTCTTCCGGCAGCAAAATTTCCGGGGGGATGGTGGTGGCCTGGTCGTAAAATTGCTTCAGGAAAGAGGTCATAATCTCGGCATTGGCCTCATCCGCCGTGCCCTCCAATACAAAGTAGTCACGGCCCACCAGCTTGCCGCCACGAATAAAAAAGACCTGCACGCAAGCGTCGCCATTGGCCCGGGCAAAGGCAATAACATCCTCGTCCATCGTGTCGGCATTGACCACCTTCTGCTTTTCTACAATCTGGTCAATAGCCCGGATTTGGTCACGCAACTGGGCCGCCCGCTCAAAATCCAACCCGGCGGAGGCAGCCTCCATCTGGCGGCGCAAATCGGTCACTATCGGCTCAGTATTGCCGCCCAGGAAATCACACAGCTTGTCGATAATCTGGCGATACTCTGCCAGAGTGACCGCACCAATACAGGGTGCAGCGCAGCGGCCAATGTGGTAATATAGGCAGGCCCGTTCGTCGTTGCCGTCAATGTTCCGGGTACAGGTGAGATAAGGAAAAATCTTGCGCACCAGGTCGAGCGTTTGATAGGCCGCCCAGGCCGCCGTATACGGCCCAAAGTAGCGCGCTCCATCATTTTGTAAACGCCGGGTGGTAGTGACGCGCGGGTAGGGGTCTTGCCAGTGAACTTTGATATAAGGGTAACGCTTATCGTCTTTCAGGCGCACATTGTAACGCGGCTGGTGTTTTTTGATCAGCGTATTTTCCAGCAGCAGCGCTTCCAACTCGCTCTCGGCGACAATAAATTCAATATCGGCAATCTCTTCCACCAATCGCCGGGTTTTGGGGCTGGTCTGAGGAGCCGATTTATGAAAATAGGAACGCACCCGGTTCTTTAAATTGACGGCTTTGCCCACATAAATAACTTTGCCCTGGACATTCTTGTGGAGATAAACACCCGGCTTGGCTGGCAAATTTTGCAGGATTTGATCAATTTTGGGTGTGGTCATAACGGGGATATTTTACCACAAATTCCGTAAAGCAATATACCGGTACTATTAGGCTATTTATGCGTAATAAACATTTCTATACCCTAATAAGGATATATTTACGCTATCTTTACGTATTTTGTTTCTTAGCTTGATTGTCTATAATATAATTAACATCAGATTTGTTGAGGGTACTCATAAAGTTACTCTATTTCTTTTAGCTACAAATTGGGGCATAGAAATCGGTTTCTAAAAAAGTATAACCCTAATTTACCCTACCCGTTTTAGCTGCAAATTCCAGCCCACTACCTGAAATAAGTCTCGACTTACCCCCAAATAGCTACCCACCATCAACGTAGTTCGATGAGGACCTTATGAAAAAACATATCGCCCTGGCCGGCTGGATCGTATTATTGGCGTTGGTAGGGGGTTTTGGGAGCGCCGCTCAAATTAAGGCTCAATCAACGACTCAAACAGGACAGATTGACGCTTTTACCTTCTTCATCCCTTATGAAACCGATCAGCTTGATGAACAATTCACTATTGACCGATCTGACGGGCTTAATGTTACCGGCATTGAAATCATCATTTCTATTGCCATACACCGGAGTGACAGCATCATCTACTATGACCAGTGGGAAGACGGCCTGGAACCCATTCTCAGCCAACCCGGTCAATTCACCACTCAGGTGTGGGGCGATAACGATTCTTCCAATGGCACGCCTCCAGGCTTAGAGGGTAGAGATGTATTGCAGGCCGGCGATGTCATCATCCTGCGTAATGTCGTCCCCCTACCCCGTGATCCGGCTCAGCTATTCTTCGACGGCGGCGACTCCTTCACTTCAGTGGGCGGCGCTATTGCCGCTAGCCTCACCTTCTGGCCTAACCCCGACCCCGGTCCCCTGTTCGCCGATGCCTGGGAACTCTACCCCACCAATCGTTGGGGTAATGACTACCGCATCCCCATTGGCGAAAACCTGGCCGGCACTGGTCCTAATCAGCGCGGCGGCTTCACCGTCGTCGGCCTCAACGTGCAGGCGGTTGAAGATGACACCCAGGTGGAGGTAGACCTGGATGGCAACGGCTCTGTTGATAGAACGGAAACCCTCAACCAGGGACAGCAATTGAATGAAGTCCAGGGAATCAGAACCGGGGCCAGGGTACAAGCCTCGGCCCCGGTGCAAGTCCACCTCTTTGCCACCGATCCCAGCCAGGATTACGAAGCGCGAGGTTACACCATGGTCCCGTTTGATCAGTGGACCGATGATTACCTGGCTCCACGTAGTTCGGATGGTGATTTCTGGCTCTACAACCCAAATGGCAGTGATTTGCAGGTTGAGGTGGAAACGAATGTAGGTACAACTACCATCACTGTTCCGGCCAATAGCACGATCAAGTTTCCCGATGTGGGTTTGAGTGCTGCCACAGGAACACGCTTTAGATCTACGGATGGGGACCCCTTCTACGGTGTAGCCGCGCTGGACGCAGCCGATGCCCAAGATTGGGGCTATGCCGTGTTGCCTTTTAATCGCCTGGCGACCCAAACCCTCGTCGGCCTGGGTATTGGGAACAACAACGACCCGCCGGGACCGGGGAATGAGGGCGATGGATTCGAGTCGCGTGTTTATGTGACGGCTGTCGATGATACAACTATTTCGGTGGATTATGATAATGACGGCACGGTAGACGCCAACTTTCCGGTATCTCCCTTGCAAGAAGTAGCTATTACCGACCCGGCTGATTTTGATATGACCGGCGCTTTTTTATTTACGGACGACGGCGTGCCTTTTGCAGCCGTTTGGGGCCAGGATGAAAGCGCCAATCCTGCTCTGCCCTCCATTGATGCAGGCACCGGCATCGTACCCTTACCTTCGCTCCTGCTGCAAAAAACCTTTAACTACGGGCCGGAAAGCGATTGCTCCGGGACCATAACTCGCGGTGATACGATCCAATTTAAGCTGCAATATTTCAACAACACGGTCAATCCTATCCGTAATGTTGTCATTGCCGATCCGCTGCCCTCAGCCGTCACCTACCAACCCAATACCACCCAATTAAACGGCGCTCTTATTCCGGATGACAGCAGCGGCGCTACGTCCTTCCCTCTCGACGAAACAGGTTACAATGCAGGTGACGTCGAGCGGCTGGGCACCGGTACGCTCACCTTCGATGTCGTCATCAATGATGACAATAATCCGATTATCAATCGAGCCGATGCCAACTCGCAGGACTTGCCGCTGGGCTCAGATTTTGTCATCGTCGTCGCCGCCACCCAACCCACGCCGCCGCTCCTGCAAATCAGCAAAACCCTCATCGCCCCGGCCGATGGCTTTGTTACCAACGGCCAGACCATCACCTTTGGTTTGACCATCACCAACACCAGCAGTGTGGTCATGACCGATCTACGTCTGCAAGACACCTTCAATGCCGATCACCTGGCTTTCCTCAACGCCAACCCGCCGCCCAACCTCCCCGCCTCAGGGGTGATTACCTGGGATGACCTGACCGCGACCTTTGGTGATTTAGCCCCCGGTGCAGCCATAAATACCACCGTTAGCTTTGCCGTAGGCCAGCTTTACCCAACCATTACGAATACAGTTAACACGGTGGTGGTACATGCCCAGCGCGATGATACGCCTGCCCCGCTGATCTGCCAAACAAGGGGCAGTGTGGATATTTCACCTCCCCCAGAACCAGGTATTCATGTTAAAAAGGCGACCAACGGTTTCGATGCGGATGACCCCAATAATGACCAGATTCCCCAGATCAAGCCGGGGGACCCGGTGACCTGGGATTATGTCGTCACCAATATTGGCAATGTCCCTTTATCTAATGTCACCCTGGTGGACGATCAAGGCGTATCTCCCACCTTTATGGGCGGGGACGCCAACAATGATGGCCGGCTTGACCTGAGTGAAACCTGGCTTTATCAGGCCACCGGCGTGGCCGAAGATCTACCTAATAGCAACCGCCCCAGAAGCCGCTGTGGGCCTGGCGGCATCGAGACCCCCATCTATACCAACATGGCCACAGCCAGCGGCCAATTCGGCCCAACAACGGTTGTAGACGAAGACCCTAGCCACTACTGCTCACCGCCGCCACCGCCAACCTCGACCCCGCCACCATCACGAACAGATACCCCGCCGCCACAACCAACCTCGACCCCACCGCCATCGACTCCCCCGGCGATTGGGCAAATTACGCCAACTCCCATTTTGCCGGTTATCCTGCTGCCAGAAACCGGCCTGAAAGAGGTCTCTCAACCAAACCGAGCCATAATTTTCTGGCTTTTAACTCTGATCGGGGTTAATATAGTTATTCTTTATAGCCGGTACAGGTGCTAATTTTGGCTCATATCGCGACCACAGCGAGCAACTTGGAAATAACGGGAAGCACCAAGCCCACCAGAATATTGATTTTTGTACTTTGACCCAAGTAACATTTGCCAGACAAAGGGAACTTGATTACTTAATTATATGCAGGAGGAGGGGTAACAGAATAATGAAGATAAAGAGGTACTTCTACGGGATCGCTGTGGTGACAATTGTAGGGTTTTTAAGCAGCGTATGGCTGCTTCTTCAAAGCCATGCCGATGATCCCAACACTAAACTCGACAACACGGTATTTTTACCATTGGTTACGACAGGGGGTGATGCCGCCAGTATTACTGCCCAGGCCATTCAAATTGCCCAGGGCGCTTCAGGCGGCGGACGGATTGATGCTTTTACCTTCTTTATCCCCTATGCTGCTACGACTATGGCTGCCCAATTCGACGCCGGGTCAACCGATACTGACATAACCTCTGACCTGGCTATTATCACCATTATCTCGATCGCGGTCAATGAGGATGGGGCTGTTATTTATTATGATGAGTGGGAGGATACGTTTGAGGCTGACCTCACCTTGCCCACTCAGGTTAGCACCCTGGTTTGGGGAGATGGCGACCCTACCAACAACAATACCGGCCTTGCCCCTGGAGTTCAGGTGCAGGGTATACCTGCCGACGATATTCTCACCGCCGGGACAATCATCACCCTCCGTAACACCGTCCCCACCGTAGGCCGGGGTACACCGCCGGCGATTTATTTTGATGGTGGAGATACGTTAACCTCAAAAGGGAGCGCCATTGCCGTCAGCACCAGTTTTTGGACGGCCGAGCCTGGTCCAGGCATCTTGTACACCGACGCCTGGGAGTTGTACCCGACCAATCGCTGGGGCACTGATTATCTTATCCCCATCGGTGAAAATCTAGCAGGAACGGGGCTTAATCAGCGGCTAGGTTTTACCGTGGTCGGCCTGAATGTGCAAGCCGTGGAGAATGATACCCAAGTGAATGTGGATCTGAACAATGATGGCACTCCTGAGCAGACAGTGACCCTGGATCAGGGTGAACAGCTAAATATGACGGGTGGAGTTCTAGTGGGTACTCGCGTGCAAGCCACGGCTCCGGTGCAGGTGCAACTTTTCGCCTCCAATCCCACTAGCACATATGAAGCTCGTGGTTATACCATGGTTCCGTTTGAGCAATGGACCAATGATTACCTGGTCCCGCGGTCTTCTGACGGTGATTTCTGGCTCTACAACCCCAATGGGAGTGATTTACAAGTTTCGGCACAAACAACCGCCGGCACGACGACAATCACTATTCCGGCGGGACAAACACGCAGATTTCCATCGAGTCCAGCCCCCCTGCTTGGGGCAACCGGGATTCATTTTACCGCCCCTGCTAACTTCTATGGCCTCGCCGCCCTAGATGCCAACCAAGTTCAAGATTGGGGTTACGCTTTATTGCCCACCGCTAACCTGACCAGCCAGACGTTGGTCGGCTTGGGGCTGGGCAATGTGGACTCCCCCGGCTGTAATTCCGGTACCGGCCGTGAGTCGCGGATATATGTGACGGCTCTCACTACTACAACTCTGTTTGTAGATATCGACAATGATGGCACCCCAGACACAGTGGATATCACCGGTGATGGTGTAGCCGACCCATCTCCCTATGTGCTTTCACCGCTCCGGGAAGTATCTATCACCGACCCGACCGACTGCGACATGACCGGCGCCTTTTTATTTACGCCAGATGGCACCCCCTTTGCGGCTGCCTGGGGCCAAGATGCCAGCGCCAGTTCTGCCCTTCCCTCGATTGACGCCGGGACCAGCATTGTGCCCTTGCGCTCGCTGGCCCTGCAAAAAACCTTCACCCTCCTCATTGATAATGACTGCAGCGGCGGCATCAGCCTTGGCGATGATGTGCGCTTCCAGTTAGATTATGCTAATGACTCGGCTACGCTTCTCAATACTGTTACCGTTTCAGATACCCTGCCGGCTGCCTTGACCTATATTGCCAATACGACAGTCCAAAATGGTTTGCCGGTTGCAGACAACAGCGGACCTTCACCCTATCCACTCGATGCGGGCGGCTTAAATACCGGCAATCTAAACGGATTCAGCGCCGGTGTGCTTACCTATGATGCTACGGTCAACAATGCCAGCACGATCATTATCAACCGGGCCAACGCCAATACGCCGTCTTTACCTTTACAAGGGGATGCAGTGACTATTTTTATCCCAACCGGTACTATTACCCCTCTCATGCAAATTTCCGAAACACTCATTGATCCGATCAGCGAGCCTATCAGCGCCGGCCAGGTAGTTACCTTCGGCCTAACGATCACCAATACCGGCACGACTACAATTACTGCCTTACCTTTGGAAGAGAGATTCGATGCCAGCCACTTAACTTTCCTCAATGCGGCTCCAGCGCCTAATATCACAGCCACCGGGGTGATTACCTGGAGTGATTTAACCAATACCTTAGGTGATCTCCTGCCGAATACATCTATCAGCCTGACGATCAGCTTTGTGGTTAATCAATTGCCGCCTGCGGTCAACAATACTACTCTCGCGGCTACGGTCAGGAATGCCCTCCGGCAGAATAGCCTTGTCCCATTAACTTGCGGTGGTGAGGCTAACCTGGCTTTTGCTGCTCCCACCCCAACCCCTCTCCCCCCCACTCCAACCCCTCTCCCCCCCACTCCAACCCCAACGTCATCTGAAGGGGGTGGTAATTCCACCCCCCGGCCGCCCACGCTCACGCCGGTTCCCTCAGCCACACCGACTCCCATCCCGGTAGCCGTTGTTCCGGCAGCCACTCCCACGGTTTTGCCGGTCACCTTTTTGCCGGAAACCGGCCTATGGGAAACTCAGCCAAGCTTTCTATGGCTGGCCGGCCGGTGGCTGTTGTTAGTTCTACCAGGAGCCGGCGTCCTGGTGTTCTTACTTCGACGTAAGTCATCGTAAAGCCAGACCCCAGGGGTGCTACGTAGCACCCCTGGGGTCTTTTTTATTTTAAGGAGCAGATCAGTTTCAATTGGCCATTGCATTTTTTATTTTACTGTGATACCATAAAACCAGATTAGGTCAATTGCTTCAATTCCTAAACCCTTTTTAATTGTTCAGCAAGTTCCACCTCAATCTGTTAAGTTCACTAAAAAACAGTTAAGGGTTTTCCTACTACCTGACCATGACAAATCGTCGCCTCTACACTGTCGCCGCTATTGTAGCCATCGCCATCCTGGCGATAGCCGGCCTATTGCTGCTGATGAGTGGGCTGTCTACCTCCGAGACCACTTCAACTCCCGGCAACGCTCCGATCCCCCCCCTTGTAACTCTGGCCCCCTCTAAACCTCTCACCGACGATCAGACAGTTGCCACCGTCGACGATCAAACTATCAGCCAACAAACCTGGCAGCAGGCCACCCGTCTCGACGCGGTTATGAATCAATTGGCCGGTCAGCCCCTCCCCACCGCCGAAGAGACCCTGGATCGGCTCATCAACGAAATTATCGTGCTTGAGGCCGTGCGTCTGCCCCCCTTCCAGCCGGGAGCAGAGCAATCGCCTTCATCAGACGAGATAGAAGCCAGAATTTTAGCTTTGGAAACGGCCTGGGCTATTGCCGATGACCAGGTTGTGGCCGCCCTGGCCCAGGTGGGTCTCCGGCGCGCCGATTTAAGCGACCGAGTCAGCCGCCTGATCCAGGTAGAAAAAGCCTTGAACCAACTGGCCGCCCAAAAAGGTAACCTGGACGCCTGGCTGTCTCAGGCCCGCGCCTCGGCTGAAATTGGGGTGTATCGCTCTTTAGTCGCCACTGCGCCTACGCCGGCAGTTTCCCCCTCCGAAATTGTACCCAACCCTCAAAATACTACCCCGGATTTTACCCTGGTCCAACTGAAAGGGGACCCACTCACCCTGAGCAGCTTTAGAGGTAAACCGGTGCTGATTAACTTCTGGGCCACATGGTGTCCCCCTTGCCGCCGGGAGCTGCCCGCGCTGCAAGCAGCCTACACTGCCTACCAGGGCAAAATCGGCTTTATCGCCGTCAATGTCAAAGAAGACGCCGCCACCGTCGCCGCCCTGGTTGACGAACTTGGCCTGACCTTCCCGATTGCCTTAGACCCCGACGGCCAGGTGAGCGACGTCGCCTACGAAGTGCGCGGCATCCCCACCACCATTTTTGTTGACGCCTTTGGCGTCGTCGCCGCCCGCCATGTTGGTCCCCTGGATGAAACCACTATTGAGAATTACCTGGCCCCCCTTCTTGAGGCCAAGACTCCTACCGAAGAGCCGGAGAGTGGAGGTACAGCGCGGCAAGAGAGTACTCCCTCTCCCCCGCCCCCCAGCACCTCCACCCCTCAGCTCCAGACTGCGCCCGACTTCACCCTCACCGCCGCCAACGGCGAAACCGTTTCTCTGCAAAACTTTCGTGACCGGCGTCAGGTGGTGCTGGTTTTTTATCGCAGCCATACTTGAGGGACTTGTATCAGCCAACTGGTGCAGTTGGCCACAGACCTGCCTCAATTTAACCAGAAAAATGCGGAAGTCCTGGCGCTGGCGGTGCAAGACCAGGCCGGCGCTTTAGCTGCAACCGGCAGTGCCCAGGCAGCTTATCCAATTTTAGCCGATCCCGACCATCGCGTGGCCGACGCTTATGGGGTTTATAACCGGCTAGGCGATGGCCTGGCAGCGCCGGCTGTCTTTATCATTAATAAATCCGGCCAGATTGCCTGGTCATACATCGGCCAGAATGTGGGCGACCGGCCAAATAATCAAACCATCCTGGAGAACCTGCCGGAGGATTAGAGATTGAGAGCATTCGACAATTTATTAATACCCGACGCTAAAGGATTCATCGGGCTGAGAGAGCAAAGGATGCTAAAGCACCCTGGAAGAACCGATGTATAGCCCGAACGGGCTTCGCTCCAGGGTTGTTCAGTTCTACCAAAAAATCATGAGGAATCTGTTACTTGCGGCAGTCAAAGAACACCGATTGGTAGAATTTAACGGATTTTAGCCTGATTGACTGACAAATTTAATCTTTCACCGCTGAGGACGCTGAGAACGCAGAGATTTTTATAAATTTCTCGGCGGCCTCTGCGCTCTCTGCGGTAAATTTGGGCCACAATGTTAAATCTGTCCGTCAACCAAGATTTTAGCTGTTGAATCTGTTTAATT
>CAZUNT010000122.1:0-21220 GCA_964622215.1 uncultured Caldilineaceae bacterium | reverse complement strand
TCACACGCATTTGACAATAGTTTCCTGACGCTTTATAATTTGACGCAATCCAGCGGGTATAGTTCAGTGGTAGAACGCAACCTTCCCAAGGTTGATGTCAGGGGTTCGAATCCCCTTACCCGCTCAAACCAAACCCCTGTCAAGGGGTATTTATGTCTACCCCGCTGCTGACAACCAAGCTCTATACCCCCTTATTGCACCCGGACATCGTGCCCCGGCCGTATCTGCTGCACAAGCTGGATCAGGGTTTGTACCAGGGGCGCCGGTTAACCCTGGTCTCTGCTCCGGCCGGCTATGGCAAAACCACCCTGTTGAGCGAATGGCTCAACATGCTGACTACGAGAGATGGGGTGAAAGCAGCTTGGCTCTCGCTCGACGAAGCCGATAACACCCCGGTCCACTTTTGGCGATACCTGATTGCCGCCCTGCAAACCGCCTCCCTTGCCCGGGAGGCAGCGTCCGCCCCACCGGTTCTGGGACAGAGTATGCTGCAAGTCCTGGAAGAGACGGGACCAGCTCCCCTGCAATCTCTGCTGACCCCTTTACTTAACGATCTGGCTGCTCTACCCGATAGAATCATCCTCATCCTGGACGATTATCACGCTATCTCCGACCCGGCTATTCACGAAGGGATGGCCTTCTTGTTGGAGCATCTGCCCCGCCAACTGCACCTGGTTGTGGCCACCCGGGCCGATCCGCCCTTACCGGTCAGCCGGTTACGCGGCCGGGGGCAATTGACCGAACTGCGTTCGAACAATTTGCGTTTCAATTCGGCCGAAATCGCCGCCTTTCTCAACGAGGTAATGGGCCTGCCCCTACTGCTGGTACGCCGGCTGGAGGGCGCGCCTTAATCACCCAGCAAACTTTTTATATACGGAGTTAAAAATGAGTGAACCAACTAAAATGAACCGCCGGAAATTTCTAAAAACTGCCGGTATCGGTCTGGGCGCTGTGGTCCTGTCATGTGCGGGCATAACCACGGCCGCCACCATCACCCCCTCGGTGGACTTTTTTGAAACAGAGGAAACCAAAATGAAGAACAATCGGGTGCTGATTGCCTACGCCAGTAAGGCCGGGTCAACCGGGGAAGTAGCCCAGGCGATGGCCAAAACTCTAACCGCCCAGGGACATGCTGTTGATGTACACCTGGTCAAGACAGTCAAAGATCTGTCACCCTACTCTGCCGTCATCGTTGGGAGCGCCATCCGCACGGGCCAGTGGCTGCCCGAGGCGGTCAACTTTGTGCGCGATCATCAGGCCACCTTACAACAGCTCTCAACGGCATTTTTTACCGTGTGTCTTACCCTCCACGAGGATACCGAGGAGAACCGTCGCAAGGTAGCTGCCTACACCGACCCGGTGCGGGCCATTCTTCAACCAAACCACGAAGCCTTCTTTGCCGGTAAGATGGATTACAGCCGCCTGTCGCTGTTTGACCGCTTAATGGCCAATATGGTCAAGGCCCCTGAAGGCGACTGGCGTAACTGGGATGAGATCCGCAGTTGGGCCGGCCAGGCGATCTGATCTACCAGGGGGACCTGTTCTATGTCACCGGTAAAATCTCATCTCATAATTGAATAAGCTTTTGGTGCGGCAAAAAATAAGATAATCCATTTGTTTAGGAAGGTAAAACTATGGCTAAACGGATTGGTTTATTAACCGGCGGAGCCGATGCTCCCGGTCAGAATTTTTGCTTAAAAACAATTGTCTATAACGCGATCGACCATGGCTACGAGGTGGTTGGGATTCGCAAAGGCTGGGAGGGATTAATTCATTATGACCCCGAAGACCCGGTTACCCACGCCGACAACGCGATGATTATGACCAAACCCCGGGTCCGCGATATTGACCGATCCCCCGGCTCGTTTTTGCACTGCAGCCGGATTGACCCGGCCCGGCTCGATCCCCAGGATGCCCCTCTCGCCCTGCGTGTCAGCGCCGCCGATCACCCGCTCGATTTAACCAACCACATCAAACGCGCCATTAGCCATTTACAGCTTGATGCCCTGCTGGTGTTAGGTTCCAACACTTCCCTTAAATTTGGGGCGCGGTTAAACCGCGAAGGTGTGCCGGTCATCGGCATCCCCAAATCGGTGCATAACGATATTCCCGGAACTGCGTATACCCTGGGCACCTCCACCGCCATTCGCCGGGGCGTTGGCTTTATCCGGGAGGTGCGCGAAATTGTCGCCTCGCGTGAAGAGGTAGCCGTTGTTTCCGTGTTGGGACACCAATGCGGTTTGACCACCATGTTTATTTCGATGTTTGCCGGCGCCGACCGTACCCTCATCCCCGAAGTTGCCTTTGACCCCTACCGCCTGGGTGAGTTGTTGCTCGACGACCAGCGCCGCAACCCCAGCAACTATGCCATGCTGGTAATGAGTGAAAACGCCCAGGTTGACCCAACCCGCGCGCCTGAACTGGTCGCCCAGTTATCGGCCGATGTGGTCGTGGCCGGGCAGCGTGGCAGCGGTTCGATGGTGGTGCGTATACTCGAAGAAGTGACCCAACAGCGCTTTTTGCACCAGCCTCTCTCTTACCTCACCCGCACCGGCGATGCGGATGGGTGGGATTTATTGGCCGCCACCAACTTTGGTATTACCGCGGTGGACCTGGTGGCTCAGGGCCAAACCGGGCGGATGGTGGCTTTCCGGCTGGAAAAAGGATACGTGGATGTGCCCCTGGAAGACGTGACCCAGCCCTATGGCGTGGACGTGGCCGGTTTTTATGACACTACCACTTACACCGTTAAGTCGAACATCTTCTCAATCGGGGCGATCCGGTCAATTGGCTTGTGAGGTTGAGATGGCTGACCCAGGTCAAGCAGAACCTATTATTGATGTCAGGGAAGTGATTAAAAGATTTACGGTGGGCAGCACCGAAATTACCATTCTCAAGGGGATTTCCTTCAAGGTTTATCCGGGCGAGTTTGTGATGATTGTGGGGCCATCGGGCAACGGCAAATCTACTCTGCTCAATATGTGTACCGGCATTGACTTCCCTAACGGCGGGCAGGTGTTGGTGACGGGGCAGGATATTCACCAGTTTAACGCCAATGCCCAATCGTTATGGCGTGGGGCCAATGTGGGCATTGTCTTTCAGTTTTTCCAAATGATGCCCTCGCTAACCCTGTTCAACAATGTCATGCTGCCGATGGAATTAGCCGGCAAATATTCCGCTAAAGAGCGCCAGGAACGCGCCGCACATTTGTTAGAACTGGTGGACCTGCAAGACCAGATGCATAAACAGCCCAGCATGGTCAGCGGCGGTCAGCAGCAGCGAGCAGCCATTGCCCGGGCCATCGCCAATGACCCGCCGCTCCTCATCGCCGATGAACCCACCGGCAACCTCGACCAGAAATCGGCCTACGTCGTCTTCGACATCTTCCAACAATTAGTTCAGCAGGGCAAAACCATTATGATGGTTACCCACGATAAAGAACTGGCCGGCCGGGTCCCTCGCCAGATTGAAATTGTCAACGGCCGCATCACCAAAGACGAGTACCGCCAGCGCCGGGATTGGGCGGGGAACTGATAAGTGAGGCGAAGAAGCGTGAAAGATAAGGAGTAATCGTCAATCGTAAATCGTAAATCGTAAATCGCTAAAGGGTAGGGTTTATGGTCAAAGGGGTACTTTGGAAAAAAATCTGGAGCGACGTATTTGATAACTTGGGTCGGACGATTCAGGTGGTTTTGATTATTGCCATTGGCTCGATGGCCGTTGGCTCAATTTTTGGTGCCTTAGACCTGTTGCAAAAGGATATTCTCGCTAACTGGAAGCCGAGACATCCCGCTTCCATCGGCTTGAGCCTGGGAGACAAAGGGGTTGACCAGGGGATGATTGACACCGTTGAACGATTCAAAGAGGTGGACATGGCCGAGGGCCAATTGGTCGAGAGCATCAAATGGCGGCTGAGTCCGGATGAACCCTGGCAGCCGGCCACTTTACGCGCCCGAGAAGATTACGAGGAGATGAAGCTGCACACCGTTAGCCTGGAAGAGGGCGAGTGGCCTCATGCCAAATTACTGGCCGTTAACAAGGGCTTTTCGCTAAAAACCGGGGACCAGGTTTATATTTTTATCAACGATAAAGAAAGATTGATGGAAATTGGCGGTGTTGTTCTATATCATAATACGGCCCCACCCGGTTTTGGCGGCAACCCAGACTTTTTCATCACTCAGGAATATTTTGGTGAACTGACCGGCATCAAAAATTATCGCTACCTGAACGCCTCCGTTCCCGAACCATTTACCCTTGACAGGGCCAGGGCCGCCGCCCAGCGGATTGAAGACAAAATAGACGGCGAAGGGGTTTCCGTTTATCCCGGCACGGCCAAGGAGACTAAAGTTATTGCTCCAGACGAGCACCCGGCCCAGGACCCGATCAACGGCGTCTTTTTTATTTTACAGATTATGGCTTTTGCCATCCTCATTCTGGGGATGTTCCTGGTTTATAATACCATTACCGCCGTTATCAGCCGGCAAATCCCGCAGATTGGCGTGCTCAAAGCTATCGGGGCCACGCGCGGCCAAATCCTGATGCTCTATTACACCATTGTTTTCATCTATGGGCTGCTGGCGATTGTCGTGTCGGTTCCTCTGGGCGCTTTGGGGGCGCATGGCCTGCGGGCGCTGCTCGATTCAATGATGAATATGACCGGCCCGTTTACCTTTTCGCTGCAGGCCATCCTGATTCAGGCGGGGATTTGCTTGTTAGCGCCGGTGTTGATTTCCACCCAACCTATTTTGCGCGGGGCCGGCATCACCGTGCGCGAGGCCATCAGCAATTATGGTCTCAGCGGCGGCGGCGGCTGGCTGGATCGTTTGATGGCCCAACTGGCCTTTTTGCCGCGTATGACTTCGATGGCGGTCAGCAACACCTTTCGCAACAAGACCCGGGTGATGATGACCCAAGTGACCCTGGTGGGAGCGGGCGTGCTGTTTATGGCCGTGTTAAGCGCCCAAAGTTCGGTTCAATATACATTTGGGCCGGTTCTTTTTGATACCTTGCGGGCCACCGCTTTTTTCTCTTTTGAAAAGGGCGAACGGTTCCAAAAAGTAGAACACCTGGTTCAACCCGGCCAACCAACCGATGAGCAGGTAGAAATGTGGGCTTTCGTTAATGGTGAGATGCGCCCGGCCAGCCGGCCGGAGGGTTTTGATGACCGCAGCGTGGTCGTGACCGGTATTCCCCTGCCCAGCACTATCTATGGCGTCCAACTGCGCGCCGGGCGCTGGCTCCAACCCGACGATACCTTTGCCCTGGTAATGCATCAAAAAGAGGCCAGGGAGTTAGGCGTGGGCGTAGGCGACTGGGTAACGCTGAATATTCCGACCAAGCGGGATACCAATTGGTTGGTGGTGGGCCTGGTCAACGACCCCATTGACAACCGCCGGATTTTGGCCCCCCGCGAAACGCTGCTGATTGCCGATCGGCAGGTGGGCCGGGGTCATATGTTGTTTGTCAAAACTACCTCAAACGACCCCGCCAGCGCCCTAACGCTGGCGACAAAACTGCGCCGCAGCTTTGATAAGCAGGGCGTAGACCTGGCCGCCCGCAAGAGCGACACCCTATACCTGTTGAGCGAGGAAGCCATCAGCTCGTTCAATATCATCATCTATCTTTTCCTGATTATGGCCATATTGATTGCTATTGTGGGTGGAATTGCCTTGAGCGGGGTTTTATCCATCAACGTGCTGGAACGGCGGGTAGAAATCGGCATCCTCCGGGCAATTGGCGCGTCGAACACTGCCATTGCTATCTTGTTCATCACCGAAGGAGTGCTGCTGGGCTGGCTGAGTTGGCTGATTGCCGTGCCGCTCAGTTATCCTCTCAGCCTGGGTTTAAGCGCCGCCGTCGGCCTGTCGGTAGACGCGGAAATATCTTTTCAATATGCCGTTATCGGCATCTGGATTTGGTTGGGCATTATTACGCTCCTATCTATTATCGCCAGTTGGCTGCCGGCCCAGGGTGCGATCAAGGTGAGCGTGCGGGAAAGTCTGTCGTATGAGTAGGTAGCAGGTAGCAGGTAGCAGGGTTGTATAAGATTTTCTGACTACTGAACTCTGACATCTGACTACTGTTTTGGAGAAAATTATGGCTAAACCCAATGGCAAAGACCCGTTGATTTCGATTAAAGAGGTAAAAAAAAGTTTTCCGATTAGCGGCGGCGAAGTCACCATTCTTAAGGGTATTACCTTTGACATCAGGGTGGGGGAGTTTGTATCGATTGTCGGGCCGTCCGGCAATGGGAAATCGACCTTGCTGAATATGATTACCGGCATCGACCGGCCCAGCAGCGGCGAGGTTATGGTGGCCGGGCAAAACTTGAATCGACTAGACGAGAACGAGATGGCCCTGTGGCGTCGCCATCACGTGGGCATTATCTTTCAGTTCTTCCAAATGCTGCCGCCTCTGACCCTGCTGGAAAATGTTATCCTGCCGATGGATTTGGCCGACAAGTACACGCCCCAAGAACGCCGGGAGCGGGCTATGTATCTGCTGGAGCGGGTGGGTCTGGCCGAACAGGCCCATAAATTACCCCATACTGTCAGCGGCGGGCAGCAGCAGCGAGCCGGAATCGCCCGGGCGGCGGCGGTGGACCCGCCGTTGATTGTCGGCGATGAACCGACGGGCCGGCTCGACCCTAAAGGGGCTGAAATTTGCTTTGAGCTTTTTGCCGAGTGGGTAGCCGAAGGCAAAACGATGTTGATGGTTACCCACGATAAAAGTCTGGCCGAGCGCGTAGCCCGCAAAATCGAGATCATTGAGGGTTATGTCACCCGTGATGAATACATCGGCACTGGCCGCTGGGCGGGAAGTTGAGGGAGAGCGGTGATGAAAATTGTAAAGCAGACTCCCACCGAGCTAATCCTTAAACTGGCTAACAATACCTTTTGGTTAATGCTTGGGGGTATCATTCTGGTCGCCGGATTGGTGGCCGTTATTTGGATCAGGCCGCAAATCCCACGTTGGGCCAAACCGGAGGTGGCGACGCTGATCGAACGACAATCAGAAGATGTCAATCTGGAAACGGCCTCTCAAAACACTTCCACCGAAAAAGTGGGCCTGGACCTGGCCGGTCAAATGGCGGCGTTTCTCTTTAATAGAGAGTGGCAGTTGTTTCTGTTAGGGTTGGTTGGCTTGATCGGGGGCGGAATGATGGTGGCCGGCCCGCTTAGCGGCAGCCGGTCGGTTAAGTTTGATAAATCATCCGGCCAGGTTGTTTTGACTCAGCCGGGTTGGCTTTTCCGCTCGAACAGCCGGGTTTACCGCTTTGAAGATATTTCGGAAGTGAGGGTGGAACGAGACAGACTATCGAGCGGGCGAAGTGATAAAAGTTACCGGGTCAGCCTGGTGTTTAGTCACCACGAGGGTATACCGCTCAGTCCGAATTACGTCCATTACAAAACAGTCTTTCCGTTTAGCCGTTACCAATATGATTATCAGTCGGCCCAAAGTATGGCTGATGGTATCCGGGCGTTTCTAAACGAGGATGTTACTACTCAGGCTACCCCAAATTGAGTATTCCTGACCGCAGACCGCAGAGAGCGCCTCGCCTCCCCTTGGGGGACTGCCGACCGCCATAATTCGCCCTGTACCCTGTCTTTTCGGCGGTCAGCGGTCAGCCGTCGGCGGTCGTGGGGGTAGGGCTGAGTAGTTACACGAGGATTTAAAAAAGCCCTGATTCCGTGCTTGCCATTCACTAACCCAACCATTTTTCTGGCTTGGTGCTTTTGGATACCCCCCCGGATGCTGTCCCTCGATCCTACGGACAAATAGAACCCGACAACGAATAGGAGAGGATAGTCAAAAGCTGTTGAAAATGAGCCTGGTAGACCGAAAATCGATGAACTGGGCTCATCTCGCTTCGGTTTTTGGCTTGCACCCTCTACTTTTTCGCCAATGAGCAGGCTAAAACCCCGAAAAACTAAAGGTTCCCCTACCTTTAGATAGGTGACATCACCCTATTTATCGGCTATAATAACGAAAACAGCTTAATTGTATCTGGATGAGCCTTGAAATCAGCTTTTTACCTTATCACCATTATTCTGCTGATCTCCAGCCCTGGCTTCTCAACTATCCAGGCTCAAGAAAATATAACGCTTGAAGTTGAGGTGGGCTTCGACTCCTTCTATAAGGTCGGCGCCTGGACGCCGGTTCGGGTTGAGGTGGTCAATGCGGGCAGCGCCAATCTGCCGGTCCGGCTCCAGGTTCTCGACGAGGCGGTGGATTTTGGCGCGCCCCCCGTGGTGTATGCTCATCCCCTCGATTTGCCCGCCCAATCCCACAAGCAAGTCACGCTCTACCTGCCACTACGTGGTCAGCACCGGCTTCAGGTTGAACTGGCCGGCGCTGAAGGTCCCCCACTTCTTACCAGGCAAGTCCCGGTTGTTCCCCTGGAAAAAGAGGATTTTCTGATCGGCGTGCTGGCCAGCCAGCCATCACTCCTGAACGGATTGGGAAATTTTAAGACAAACCACGGCCGGCGAGTGGTAGTGGCTCACTTGGCCCTCGAGGCTTTACCCGCCGCTGCCGAGGCCTGGACCGGCCTGGACTTGTTGGTTTTTAATGACGTCGATACCGGCCGGCTTACACCGGCGCAGCAAGAACTGCTGCAAACCTGGGTTCGTTTCGGCGGGCGATTGTTGGTGGGCGGCGGCCCCAATGCCGCTCAAACTATCGCGGGATTATCCTCTCTCTTACCCTTCTCGACAGTGACGGTGCAAACCTGGCCTCATCCGTTGGCTGCTTTGGAAGCTTATCAGCCCGGAAAACCTCTGCCCGACCGCGGGCCTTATGTCGCTGCTGTCCCTACTACCTTCACCGGGCAAGTTCTGGCCGCAGAAAATAATCTCCCGCTGATCATTTCCCAGGCGCGCGGCCTCGGCCAGGTTTGTTATCTAGCCCTGGATTTGGGCCTGGCTCCGCTGGATACCTTTCTGACCGAGTCTCTATTACTGCCGGCAGTAGTTGGCCCCTTTGAACCAAAGAACGAGCATCTAACCCAGCAGATCAATAAAACAGAAATGGTGAATAGCCTGGCCCTCATTCCCGGCCAAACCCTGCCCTCGATCGGAACGGTCATCGGCTACCTGGCCCTCTACGTGTTCGCTGTTGGTCCCGTCAACTACGTCATCTTAAGCCGTTTCAAGAAAAAAGAATGGGCCTGGTTGAGTATTCCGCTGATTATTTTTGTTTTTAGCGCCGCCAGCTACACGACCAGTTTCCGCTTGCGCAGCGGACGGCCGCTCTTACGGCAAATTACTGTGGTCCAGTCAGAAATTGGCGCGCCCTGGGCCGAGGCGGCCGCGTTTGTGGGCATTTATTCTCCCCAACGCACCGATTACACCCTGGCAGCCGGTCAGCCGCTGCAGGTCGAAGCCTTACCTGCCCAGGGGTATGACCTCACCGGCCAGATGACGGTGAGCGTTGGCCAGGCTACCACGATTGACCATATTCGCGGCGACATCGGCGGAGTCTCCGGTGTCGTGGCCTATCATCAAACCCAGCCTCCCCAAATTGACGCTTCCCTGGTCGTCAACCGGTTTAACCGCCATATCACCGGCAGCCTGACCAATCAGACCGGCCGGCCCATTACCGATGTTTTGTTGGTCATTAATAACTCTGTGGTGAAACTGGATACGCTGCCGGTAGGGGAAACTCGCCTTGACCAGGTAGCCTCCGAATGGTATGGTTATTATGGCGACATCTATTTAGATTACGACGGCAATTCTTCCCAGGCTGAACAAGATGCGCATGAACAGTTGCGGCAGGCCAGCCGTGAAACAGCCGTGCGCGCTCTGTTGGGCCAATATGACGAGAACGCAACTCCTATTTTAGCGGCTGATCATGTCTATCTTATCGGCTGGCAAGAGGGCAGCCTGTTCGACTTTAAACTTAGCCCGGCCTCGTATGATCAAATGGATGAAACCCTGTTCCTGGTTAGACTACCCTACACAGCGGAATAAAAGGCGGGAATTGTGGCCTCAATCATTGAAGTGAAGCAGTTGACCAAAAAATATAAATCCAGAGTCGCACTGGACAATATCTCTTTTAATGTAGAAGCCGGAGCGGTATTTGGCTTCATCGGGCCTAATGGCGCGGGTAAAACCACCACCATTCGTATTCTAACCACGCTGCTCAAGCCCACGAGCGGCCACGCTCGCATCAGCGGCTACCGGATCAGTCGTGATATTCGGGCCATCCGCCGGCTGGTCGGCTATGTCCCTGATTTCTTTGGGGTGTATAACGATATGAAGGTGTGGGAGTATTTAGATTTCTTTGGGGCTTGCTACGAGATCCCTGCCCGCCAGCGCCCCCGGCTTATCGGCGATTTGTTAGAACTGGTCGATTTGACCCACCGCCGCGAGGACTTTGTCGACACTCTTTCGCGGGGGATGCAGCAGCGCCTCTGCCTGGCTCGCGCCCTGGTACATGACCCCCAGGTGCTCATTTTGGATGAACCTGCCTCCGGCCTCGACCCCAGAGCGCGGGTGGAGTTCCGCGATTTGCTGCTTGAATTGCGGGATATGGGCAAAACGATCTTTATTTCCTCGCATATTCTGGCGGATATGGCCGAAATGTGCTCGGCGGTCGGCATCATCGAGGCGGGGAAAATGGTCACCTACGGCGACATTCAAGCCATCACCCGGCAGATGAAGCAGGGACATCACCTGCACCTTCACGTCATGGGTGACAGCCTGGCTGCGGCCCAATCAACCCTGGCCACGATTCCCGGTGTGAACCAACTCAGCGCGGAGACAACCGCCGAGGGTGACGGAGATATCCGGATCGAGTTTAGTGGTGATAAAGCCGCCGTCAGCGCCTTACTGAAGTGCCTGGTTCTGGCCGATATCCCGGTCTTAAGTTTTACGGAAGAAACCGACAGCCTGGAAGACCTGTTTATGAAGTTGACAGAAGGTGTTGTCTCGTGATATTTAGCCAAGTCAACCCGCTTATCATCAGCGAGATGCGCGGTCGGATGCGCGGCCGGCGTGCTTTCATCGCTTTAACCGTTTTTTTAATGTTAATAAGCTGCGTAGCCAGTGGGATTTACGCCAGCGCGTACTCCTCCAGTACGGTTGCCTACCGCGTCGGCGCGCCGGGAGTGCAGTATGGGCCAGTCATCGGAAAATCTATCTTTGCCGGGATTACCCTGCTGCTGCTGGTGCTTATTAGTTTCATTGCCCCGGCCTTTACCGCCGGGGCTATAGCCGGCGAACGGGAGCGTAAAACTTATGATGTGCTGCTGGTGACACCGCTGCGGGCGCGGCAGATTGTGTGGGGCAAGTTAGGAGCGGTCTTTAGCTTCCTGGTGCTGCTCATCCTGGCCTCGCTGCCCATTCAGAGTATGGCCCTCCTCTTTGGGGGGGTAGCGCCGGTGGAAGTGCTCATCGCGGCCCTGGGGCTATTGGTGACAATTTTTGTCTTTGGCGCGCTGGGGCTTTACGTCTCGAGCCTGGTACGAACAACGCTGGTCGCTATTGTGCTGGCCTACGGCATTGGTCTCCCGTTTGTGTACGGTCTCCCCTTTATTTTATACTACTTTATTAGCCTGCTGCAGCTTGCCGCCGATGCACTGTCGAAACTTGATTCAACCGGCGTACTGGCCGGTATTGTCATGATCTATGTCTTTGGCTTTTTGTTCAGCATCAACCCGATTAGCGCGGCTATCCTCACCAGTGTGGTTGCCGCCGACGGGAGAGGTTACTTTTTCTTTTCACAACAAATCGGCCAGGCGACGTTCTGGTTTATCTCGCCGTGGCTTGTCTATGTGATATTTCATTCCCTTTTGGCCTGGCTGCTTATAGCCTTGACCATTCGCCGGGTCGCCCAAATCAGCAACCAATGAAAGAAATCATAGAACCATTTTCTGTTTTTATCTATAACCCCCTCATTGACCAGGCTCTCCGCAAGCGCCGGTTGAGTTGGCAGTTGATTACCGCGCTGATCCTGGCTGTGATGGCGTATTGTCCTGCCGGTATGCTCCTATTTACCTGGGCGTCTGCGGCTTTACTCGCCAAATCCGATCTTCTCTTCAATAACATCGACAGCCTGGGGCAAGCTATATTTTACCCCACGGCCATCCTGCTGTTGATCCTGGTCACGCTCTTTGCCCCTGTTTTAGCGGTTGGGGCCATTGCCGGCGAGCGGCAGCGGCAGACCCTGCCGCTGCTGTTGATCACGCTGCTGCCCATCCGTGCCTTAATCTGGGGGAAACTGATCACCGCCCTCATTACCCTTTTTATCCTGATTGGGATCGTTTGGCCCTTGATTTTGCTCAGCTCTGTCCTGGGCGCTATTTCACCGTTTGAATTGATGGTGATTACACTGCTGCTGCTTATGACCGCCATCGCCTTTACCAACATTGGCCTTTTTGTTTCCAGCCGCAGTAAGAGCATTATCAACGCGACTATGCTGACTTACGGAGTGGCCGTACCCGGTTTCCTCATCGGGCCATTCCTCGTTATGCTGCTGGTGACTCTGTTGAGCCTGATAAGCGCTGCGAACGACAAGCTGCTGGCCTTCGGCTGGAGCATGGCCGCCAGCCTGAATCCGCTGACAGCCGCCGTTTATTCATATTCCCTTTGGCAGGAAAAAGGAGGTACCTTTTTAGTCGAACTGCCTCCCCTCGGTTATATCATTTATCCTTGGGTGATCTATATTGTCTTTTACGGTTTTCTCTCTCTGGTACTGTTTGAAGCTACGGCTCAACACGTCGAAAAAACCGACGAGATGTAAGAAATTAATCGGTGAATAAAGCCGCCATGAAAAATTTATCATTCACAATTGACAATTGACAATTGACGATTATTTACCATGATTCCTCCCTTGCTTCAGCCTATCTTACGCGCCGCCGACCGCCGTCTCCGGCTGCAGGCGAGTGTCCGGCTGCTGCTGGTCACGCTCAGCTTGGGGCTGCTTTTTACCCTGCTTCTGAGCCTGGTGGGCCGGATCTATCCGCTGACCTGGCCGACCCGGCTGCTGGCCCTGGGATTGGGACTTACGGCGGGGGGTATCCTCATCACCCAACTTTACGCCTGGCTGCGGCCACAGTCGCCCCTGGCAGCCGCTCGCCAGCTTGATCGCCGCTTGAGGTTGGATGAACGGCTGTCTACAGCCCTGGAATTGGCGCAGCAGCCGGGCCACACGCCCCCCGCCCTGGTCCAGGCCCAACTGGACGACACGTCCGTCCAGCTCCGGCGCTTCGACGCCGCACGAGCGCTGCCCTTACCCTCGCCCTGGCGATGGCTGGGGGTGGTTTGTTGCCTGGCGCTGGCCCTGGGAGCGAATTTATTTATCCCCAACCCCCAACTTGACCTCCTTCAGCAGCAGGCTGAAACAGAAGCGGCCATCGCCGAACAAAAAGCCGGGTTTGAAGAAGTGCGGGCCGAACTGCTGGAAGATAAACCTCTCCTGGAGACTCCCCAGGGCCAGGAGTTGTTACAAACTCTCGACGAGCTGATTAAAGAGCTGGAGGAAAACAAGCTTAACCTGGAGGAGGCCATGGCCGCGATTTCCACGGCTGAACAAAAGTTGGCTCAACTCCGCGACAGCCAAGAAGAGCAGCCGGCCACCCTCAACGACCTGGCCCAAACCTTTAGCCAATTTGAGTCGACCAACGCCCTGGCCGAGGCCCTGGCTCGACGGGACCTGGCAAAAGCGGCTGAAGCTTTAGCCTCTGCCGGGCAGCAAGCTGCCGCTAACCCGGAAGAGGCTCAAAACCTGGCCAACGCCCTCCGTCAGGCCGCCCAAACAGCCGAGGCTGCCGGTAACTCCGACCTGGCGGGTGCGCTCAACCGGGCGGCTGAGGCGGTTGAGCAGGCTGCCGGCCAGAACGGGCAAAACGGAACGGCCCGGATGGCCGAAGAAGCCCTGCGGCAGGCCGCCGATGCTTTGGCCGAAGCCGGGCAGCAGCAGGCCGGCCAGGAAGCCCTGGAACAGGCCCTGGCCAATATCCAGGAAGCCCGCGAACAGTTGGCCCGGACCAGTGGTCAAGGTGAGGCCGAGGCAGGTCAAAGCCAGGGGGTTGGGAGGCAGACCGGACCGGGTCAAGGTACGGGAGGCGGCTCCGGGCGCGAAGACCCCGGCCCCGGCGCTGAAGGGCTAACCGCCGAACAGGGAACCTCCAACGAGATGTCCACCGACAACGGTCCCAATGAAGGCCGCACTCGGGAGTACGAATCGCTCTACGCGCCGTCGCACCTGGGCGGTGAGGGCGGCCCTATCGTCAAACCCGAGGAACAGGGGGCCGCCGGCGGCCTGCCTATTGGCGATGCGCCTGTGGACCCCAATCAAGACCCCGGCGCCGCCTTGGTTCCCTATGATCAGGTTTATGGTGAGTACGCCGAGGCCGCCGGCCAGGCTGTGGATGAAAGTTACATTCCTTTAGGCATGAAGGGCTACATTCGCCAATATTTCGGCGCTCTGGAGCCGGAACGGAGATAAAATATGACCCCACCACCCTCCGCCGAGATGACGCTTGAAGCGTTCCAGCAGACGAGCAGGGCGATCAAAAATGAGATTAGCCGAGTTATCGTTGGTCAAGAGGAGATCATTCAGCATACCCTGATCGCCATTATTGTGGGGGGGCACGTGCTGCTTGAAGGCGTGCCCGGCCTGGGCAAAACTCTGCTCATTCGCACCCTGGCCCAGGCGTTGGAGCTGCGCTTCAACCGGATTCAATTTACCCCGGATTTGATGCCGTCCGATATCATCGGCACGGAAATTCTGGAAGATGACCGCGACAGCAAACGCCGCTTCCGCTTTCAACCGGGGCCGATTTTCGTTAACCTGCTGATGGCCGACGAGATCAACCGCGCTACTCCCAAGACCCAATCGGCGCTGCTGGAAGCGATGCAGGAGCAGACGGTGACGGTTGGCGGCCGGACTTACCCTTTGCAGCGCCCTTTCTTTGTCCTGGCCACCCAAAATCCCATCGAAATGGAGGGAACCTATCCGCTGCCCGAGGCCCAGCTTGACCGCTTTCTGTTTAAGCTCAACGTTAACTTTCCCGACGTGGCCGAACTGGTAACGATCCTGGACCGCACTACCCAGGACACCCAGCCTCGCGCCAGCATCGCGGCGGATGGCCCCACCTTACTGCGGATGGGCCAGTTGGCCCGCCAGATCCCGGTGGCGAGTCACGTCAGCGAATATGTGGCGCGATTGCTGCTGGCCACTCACCCGGAGTCGGCCGATGCGCCTGAGCCGGTCAAACGTTATGTTCGCTTTGGGGCCAGCCCCCGTGGGGCCCAGGCCATTATTCTCGGCGCTAAGGTGAATGCCTTGTTGGTCGGCCGCTACAACGTGGCTTTTAAGGATATTGAAGCCGTCGTCTACCCCGCCCTGCGCCATCGCCTGATTCTCAATTTTGAAGGCGAAGCTGAAGGTGTAACTGCGGATGCGATTGTGAGGGCGGTTTTGGATAGGGTGAAAGGTGATGACATCTAATCCCCCCTTCCCCCTTTCCAATCTTCCATCCCCCTCCCCTTCCCCCTTCCTCTTCGATGAATCCTTTTTACGCCGCCTTGAACGCCTGGCTTTAATTACCCGGCGAGTTCGAGCGGGGCACAGCCAGGGTGAGCGCCGCAGCACCAAGCGTGGCTCATCGGTGGAGTTTGCCGATTATCGCCACTACACCCCCGGCGATGACCTGCGCCGCCTGGATTGGCGCATCTATGCCCGTCTGGAACGCCCCTTTATCAAGCTCTTTGAAGAGCAAGAGGAGCAAAACGTCTATTTTCTCCTCGACGCCAGCGCCTCGATGAACTGGCCAGAAACGGACGAGGCGCTCAACAAGTGGAACTTTGGCCGCAAACTGGCGGCGACTTTGGGCTATATCGCCCTCAGCAGCGGCGACCGGCTGACCGTCTCTCACCTCGGCCAAAGCGACCTCCAAACCTGGGGACCGCAGCGGGGTCGAGGCCATCTCCACGGCCTCCTCGGACACCTGGCCTTATGCCCTGCCGCTGGCCCAACCGACCTGAACGCCACCTTGCGCCGTTTTAGCCTGAGGCAGCGCCGCCCCGGCCTGCTGTTTTTGATCAGCGACTTTTTCTCCCCGGCCGGTTATGAGCAGGGTTTAGCCGCCCTGCTTGAAGCCGGTAACGAGGTTAACGTCCTGCATCTCCTCTCCCCGGACGAAATTGACCCGTCCCTCTCCGGCGATTTGCGTCTGCACGACATCGAAACCGGCCAGGCCCAGGATATCACCCTCACCGCCGACATGCGCCGGCTCTATCGAGATCGGTTCGAAACCTGGCAGAAAGGGATCGAACAGTACTGCTTCGCCCGCGACCTGAATTACCTTATGTTGAGCACCGGTTTACCGTTTGAGTCGGTCATCCTGGGATATTTACGGCAGAGAGGGGTGATACGATGAAGGTTGGAAGGTTGGAAAAGCGGAGGTTTACGTGGGTTTCCTGACCCCCCTGGCGCTGGCCCTGGCGGTGCTGGCCCTGCCTATCCTCATTTTTTATATGCTCAAGCTGCGCCGCCAACCGGCCCGCGTCTCCAGCCTGCTGCTCTGGCAGCAAGTCGTCCGAGACCGGCAGGCCAATGCTCCCTGGCAGCGGCTCAAGCGCAACTTGCTGCTGCTGCTGCAATTGCTTATTTTGGCGCTGTTGGTGATGGCTCTGGCCCGGCCCTTTTTTAATGTGCGGGCCAGGGTTCAGGGGAATGTCGTGCTGCTGCTCGACGCCTCGGCCAGCATGCAGGCCACCGATGTCGCTCCCAGCCGCTTTGCCGCCGCGCAGGCGGCTGCCCTTGATCTCGTTGACCGCCTGGCCCCCGGCGACACGGTAACCGTCATCGCGGTTGAGGAAACTCCCCAGGTTTTGGCCGCAACCGGCGCCGACCGGGCCTCGGTCAAGCAAGCCCTCGCCGCAGCCCGGCCCACTTTCGGCTCCGCCGATTGGGATGCGGCCCTGACTTTAGCGGCAGCCAACGCCGCCACCCGCCCCAATAGCACCCTGGTCATCATCGGCGATGGCGCTCTCGACCAGGCGACAACCAGCCTCGCGGCCCTCCCCGTCCCCACTGAATTTGTCCCCATCGGGCAGGCGGCCCACAATCAGGGGATCGTCGCTTTGTCGTCCCGGGATGGAGCTGCCGGCCCTGAACTATTCATCCGCGTGGCCAATGCCGACTCCGTCCCAAGCCGCCGGTTAATCGAGATTTACGCGGACGATCAACTCTTTGACGCTCGCCAGTTAGATCTACCGGCCCAGGGCAGCCTGGGGCTTTCGCTCAACGGCCTGCCTCTTCACCCCCGCCACCTCCGGGCCACTCTCTCGGGCCGCGATGATTTAGCCCTAGACGATGTGGCCTGGGTGGTACGCAGCACCGCCCCCGCTCGCGTGCTCCTGGTTAGCGAAGGCAACCTGTTTTTGGAGCGAGCCTTAGCCCTCCTGCCCAATGTCACCGTCCAGCGGGCCGCACCCGGCCAGGATTTGCCCAACACCCGCTTTGACCTGGTCATCTTCGACCGGGCCGCGCCGGCCGGTAGGCCCGATGCGCTGCCGGAGGCCAATCTCTTCTTTATTGCCCCACCCGGCTCAACCGCCCTCTTCGACGTTGCTGGAGTCGTGGACCGGCCTCAGGTTACCCGGATTGAGCGGCAGCACCCTCTCCTGACCTATATTGAGCTCAATAATCTGCACCTCGCCCAGGCTCAAGTGGTCAAGCCGCTGTCCTGGGGCCAAACCTTGATTGCCGCGCCCGATGTCCCCCTGCTCATCGCCGGCCAACCGCAGGGGCGACGGGTGGTCGTATTGGCCTTCGACCTGCACCAATCCGATTTACCCCTCCAGATTGATTTTCCCATCCTGATAATCAATCTGACTCGCTGGCTGCTGCCGGACGGCAACCTGGCGCAAGGCCAGATGCTCCAGGCCGGCCAGGCGGTTGATTTACCCACCGTTTCCACCGCCGAGACCCTCCAGATCAGAACCCCGTCGGCCCGGCAACTGGCCGTTGCCCCCGATCAAGTCACTTTTAACGACACCGCCGAACTCGGTCTCTACCAGGTGTTAGCCACAACACCCGACCAGGCGGAACCTACGCTCCTGGCCGAGTTTGCGGTCAATCTCCTGGCAGAAGCAGAAACCGATATCTTGCCTCGTTCCCTTGAGCCAGGCGTATCCCCGGTCAATCCTTCCGGCCAACCGCTGACCGGACGTTGGGAATGGTGGTGGCTGCTGGTTGGAGGCGGGTTGGGTGTACTCGTGGTCGAATGGTGGGTCTACTGGCGAGGCGAAATCCGATGAGCTTCACTACGCCTTGGGTTTTGCTGCTGCTGCTGGCGCTGCCTGCGCTGGTCATCATCGCCCTAAGTGGATTCAAAATAACTTCCAGGGGATGGTCTCCTTTGCCCCGGGGGAAAGGGCCGGGAGAGCATCACTTTTGGCCCGGCCAGGTCCAATGGCGCGAGTGGGTGAGCTTGGGCCTCCGTGGTCTCATCGTTACGCTGTTGGTGCTGGCCCTGGCCGGGATGCAGCGCGTCCAATATAACCGCAATTTGACCACCCTTTTTCTGCTCGATGGCTCCGACAGTATGGGCAGCGCTGCCCAGGAGACCGGCCTGGCCTACATCCGGCAAGCTCTGGCGGCCATGGGACCGGAGGACCGGGCGGGCCTCATTTTATTTGGGGCCGATGCCTCGGTCGAGCGCGTGCCCTCAAATGACCCTACCCTGGGCGAACCGGCTTCGGTAGTCAACGGCAGTTTCACCAACATTGACCGGGCGGTACGCCTGGGCCTGACTCTCTTCCCACCGGATACCACCCGCCGTCTGGTCATTCTTAGCGATGGCGGCGCTAACACCGGCGAGGCCAGGCAGTCCGTCCAACTGGCGCAGGCCGGCGGCGTCGAAGTCTCGGTTGTGCCCCTGGCCCGCCCCACCGGCGTCGAGGTGCAATTGGATGAACTGCGCGCGCCCTCCACTTTACACCAGGGAGAACAGTTTGATGTGAATGTAACCATTCACAGTACCGCTCCCATGAGCGTGCCGCTTCAGGTCTTTAGCGAGGGGCAACTGGTGGCTCAACAATCGCTGCTGCTGCAAGCAGGCGACAACAACTTCATCCTGCCCCTGGTTGCCGGTGAGCCGGGTTTTACCACCTTCCAGGCGCGTCTCATCCCGCCGGCCGATACTTTTCTCCAAAATAATAGCCTGGATGCCGTCAGTGAAGTGCGCGGCCCTCTCTCCATTTGGGTCGTGGCCGAACGGCCTGACGAAGCTCTACCGCTGGCGACGGCCTTACGCCAGGCCGGCCTGGTTGTCCACGAGAGCCGGCCCGCCGAGCTGCCCTCAGACCTGGGCAGCTTGAGTGAAGCGTCGGCGGTGGTGCTGGTTAATGTCCCGGCGCCCAAACTGGCTCCCCGCCAGTTGCTGCTGCTGCAAAGTTACGTGCGCGACCTGGGGCATGGGTTGGTGGTTATTGGCGGAGAAGAAAGTTATGGGCCGGGCGGCTATTTCCAAACCCCCCTCGAAGAAACTTTGCCGGTTGAAATGACCATCCGCGACAAGCAGCGCCTGCCGGGGATGACCCTCTTGCCGATTATCGACAAATCCGGCAGCATGGCCGATGGAGGCATGCCCATGGGGGGCGGCCCGCGAAAAGTGGAGTTAGCCAAGGAGGCTGTTTATCGTTCGGTTGACCTGTTGGTGCCTTATCTTGACCGCCTGGGCGTGGTCACTTTTGACAATGCCGCCCAGTGGGTCATCGAGCCGACGCCGGTGGAAAACACGAAGCGCATCAAAGACGCCATCGGGACCATCCGGGCCAGCGGCGGCACCGACATTCTGGCAGGTTTAAAACTGGGGGCCGAGGCCATCGTCAAAGAGCCCAGCCGGGTGCGCCATATCATCCTGCTCAGCGATGGAGGGGCCGACCCCGGCGGGATTCCCGAGTTGACCCGGCAGTTGGCTGACCAGGGTGTAACTCTCTCGGTGGTGGCCATTGGGCAGGGTTACGCCCCGTTTTTAGAGGATGTGGCCCGGATTGGAAGAGGGCGGTTTTATGTAGCCGATGACGCCTCGGTTATTCCCCAGATTTTTGCCCAGGAAACCAGCCTGGCCAACCGTTCCTACATTGTCGAGGAGACCTTTGTGCCGCAGCCGGTTAGCCCCAGTCCGATTTTACAGGGCCTCAATCAGCTTCCACCGCTCAAAGGTTATATCGCCACCTCGTCGAAGTTGACCGCTCAAGTTGTGCTGCAAGGTGGTCAGGAGCAGGACCCGCTGCTGGCGCAGTGGCAGTACGGCCTGGGACGCGCAGTTGCCTGGACTTCGGATGCCAAGGGCCAGTGGGCCGGTGACTGGGTCACCTGGGTCGATTTCCCCCGATTTTGGACGCAGGTTATCCGCTGGACGATTGTGGAGGGCAGCAGCGGCGCCCTGGAAAGCCAGGTGCGCCTGGAGGAAGACCGGGCCGTGGTCACAGCCGAGGTCTTAAAAGCGGATGGAGCGTTTTATAACCACCTGGATATGACCCTCACGATCATCAGTCCGGGGTTGGACCCGCAGGCCATTCCTTTGGAGCAAGTCGCTCCGGGCCTCTACGAAGGGCGTTTCCAGCCGGGTGAGGTGGGCACGTACCTGCTCCATTTAGCGGGGCAAAATGGCGACACCCCCGTAGTGGCTCAGACTCGCGGCCTGGTGCTGACTTACTCGCCTGAGTATCGCCAGACCCACCTCGACGCCACCCTGCTGCCCGACCTGGCGGCTATTGGCAGGGGACGAGTGTTAAGTCTCGACGCGCCGGCTGACGCTTTTGACCATTCCCTGCCGCCGGCTCGCAGTACGACTGCTCTCTGGCCCTGGCTGCTCCTGGCGGCCATCCTCCTCTGGCCGTTTGACGTGGCCCTGCGGCGAGTTGTGTTGGGGCGCGAGGAGCTGCGCCAGGCCTGGGCTAGATTTCAACGCAGCCTGCCGCAGCGGGCCGGGCAGCCTCAAGGCGAGCCAACCAGCGCGGGCCGGCTGCTCCAAGTCAAAAACAAATCACGGGGGGAGATTCACACTGAAGAAAGGCCGGCGGTGGCGGTCCAACCTGATTCCGCTCACCCATCACCGATCCGGCCGCGAGAAGCAAAGCCGGCCGTAGGCGCTGAGGCAGAGTCACCCTTCGGTCCCCCTGGAAGCAGCGAAGTCGAACCTACCACCATCCAGCGCCTCAAGCGGGCCAAGCAACATCGCAGAGAAACCCGAAAATAA
>CAZUNT010000121.1:0-21528 GCA_964622215.1 uncultured Caldilineaceae bacterium | reverse complement strand
CAAGATGATGAGGAGCATCGTCCCGACAATCTCACTTATTATGATGTTCATAGTTGTTTTTCCCTCACACATTAAATTTTTGATGATTTGGTGACTTGCTTTGAAACCCCATTGTCAAAGCCATACCAAATAAGGCAGGTGGGTTTCCCTAACCAGCACTACAGTTCTTTACATCAACCTAATAGATTTTTCGATATTTCACCTCCTTTGTAATTTATTTATATAGCGATTGACCTCAGGAAGATTAAGCCTTGGGTCAATGACTAACCTGGGAGTAGTGAAGATCAAAGTTACTCCACCCAATCAAAAGATCTCTCTACTGCTTTCAGCCAGCCCTGATACAGGTGTGCTCGCGTTTCGATATCTATGCTGGGATACCAGATCTTGTCCACCTGCCAATTGGCGTATAAGTCCTCAAGCAGGTATTCCGGAGCGCCCAGGTTCCAAAATCGGGTCGCCAACCCGGCGGCATAGGCCGCGCCGAGCGAGGCTGTCTCAGATACCTGGGGGCGGACAATGGGTACCCCCAAGATGTCGGCTTGAAATTGCATTAGTAATTCATTGTAAACCAGGTCACCGTCTACGTTGAGAGTTTTAAGCTCCACCCCGGAATCCTGTTTCATGGCATCCAGTACATCCCGGGTCTGGTAAGCAATAGCTTCAAGGGCAGCGCGGGCCAGGTGCCCCTTGTTGGTATAGTGGGTCATACCCACGATGATGCCGCGAGCGTCGGAGCGCCAGTAAGGAGCAAAAAGTCCTGAGAATGCAGGGACCAGGTAAATATCCCCGTTATCGGCCACACTTCGGGCCAGCTCTTCTACTTCCGCCGAACGATTGATGAGATTTAAGTTGTCACGGAGCCACTGGATCATCGCCCCGGTCGTAGCGATTGAGCCTTCCAGGGCATAAACGGCGGGCTGATCATTAAATTTATAGGCTACGGTAGTCAATAAACCATGCCGGGAATGAATGGGCTGGGCGCCGGTGTGCATCAGTACGAAACAGGCAATGCCGTAAGTATTCTTGGCTTCACCTGGCCGGAAACAGGTCTGGCCGACCAAAGGAGCCTGCTGATCGCCCAAATCACCGCAAACGGGAATGGTATCCCCAAAGGGACCGTTTTTGGCCGTTGTGCCCCAGGTGTGCGAGTCACTGGAGGGTACAATACGGGGTAACATAGCTCGCGGAATTTCCAGGGCGGCCAGGATCTCGTCGTCCCAATCCAGGGTATGTAGATTCATGAGCAGGGTCCGGCTGGCATTGGTGACATCTGTGACGTGGGAGCCGCCTTTGGGACCGCCGGTTAACCACCAGATCAACCAGGTGTCAATTGTTCCAAAGAGGGCCTGGCCCCGTTCGGCGTCGGCCCGGACGGCAGCGACATTATCCAAAATCCACTTAATTTTTGGGCCGGAGAAATAGGCAGTTAAGGGTAGGCCGGTCTTTGAACGAAACCGGTCTTGCCCCAGCACAGAGGTCAATGAAGTGCAGATATCCTTGGTGCGGGTATCCTGCCAGACGATAGCATTGTAATAGGGTTGCCCGGTTTTCCGGTTCCATACCACCGTCGTCTCACGTTGATTGGTGATGCCTATGGCGGCGATATCGCCCGGCTGAGCATTGGCCTTAGCCACCGCCGAACGGATGGCTTCTTGAGTGCGTTCCCAAATCTCAAGAGGAATATGTTCCGTCCGATCCGGTTGAAGATAAATTTGACGATGTTCTTTCTGCGAAACACTGACCAGCCGTCCACCTTGATCAAAGAGCATGCAACTCGTGCGCAGGGTTCCCTGATGGATGGCAGCTACATACTTAGGCATAGATACTAGAACTCCATTGGGCTAGTAGCTTGCCGGAGAAAGATTTCGGAAATTTAGCTAAACCAATTGCTCCAACTGACCCCAAGCAAAAAAATGACACAATAGTTATAATAGCAAAAGATGCGGTTGAATGGAATCAGGAGGTGGATAAACTTTCGGAGAAAAACCCGCTTCTTTTGAAGCGGATTGGAGTATGACCTTACTCCATTGGAGTAGGGATAGGTAAGGGATTGGATTATAGCTATTCGTTTAGACCAAGCTGCACACAGATGCGGACCAGGCTGGCGACGTTGTCCACTTCCAGCTTGCGCATGGCATCTCGCCGTTGCTTTTCCACCGTCTTGATACTGCTGTGCAGTTGATCGGCGATTTCTCGGGTTGAGCAGCCTTGAACAATCAACTCGACCACTTCTCGTTCCCGTGGAGAGAGGCGATCTAGTAAATTTGGTGAGGATTTGTTGAAAAAGTCTTTGCTCAATACTTGGGAGACGCCCGAACTCAGGTATACGCTGCCAAGACTGGCGGCCCGCACAGCGGCCAACAATTCACCTGCGACAGACTGTTTGAGAACGTAACCCAGCGCTCCCAGATGCAGCGCCTCTTGTACTGTGCTCACATCATCGTGCATGGACAGAATGACAACATGCGGGCTGGGCTTGAACCCTTTAACTTGGGCCAGGGTGGCCAGCCCGTTCAACTGGGCCATTGAGATATCCAGAACCAATACCTCTGGGTGCAGAATGGCGAGCAGTTCCAGGGCATCCCGGCCATTATCCGCTTCGCCTACAACCTGGATGTCGCCGGCCTCTTCCAGGAGCTTACAAATGCCTTCACGGACTAGATGATGGTCATCTACAACCACAGTACGAATCATATCGAACCTCACAAACTATGATCGACCAGAGGCAAGAACCCACAGATACGGGTTCCCCCGCCGGGGGTTGTTTCGATCTCAAAACGCCCATTCAATAAACGGAAACGCTCTTCCAAACTCCGCAACCCCATCCCATTTTTAATCGCCTTCAGATCAAAACCCTGCCCATTGTCTTCCAAGGATAAGCTCACTTCCCCATCCGCGTAATCCAGGTTGATCCAAACCGAAGTGGCCCGGGCATATTTTACCACGTTGTTCAACCCTTCTTGAACAAAACGGTAAAGAACCGTACCCTGGACGGTCGGAACCGGCGGTAGATTTTTGTCGCTGCTAAAATCTATGTACAGTTTGGTATATTGACTAAAAGATGAACACAAAGATTCCAGGGCCTTTGGCAGTGGCACGGTATCAAGAGAAGGTGGATGGAGCTGGCGAGCCAGTTGCCGGACATGATCCATAAGCAACTCAACGCTCCGAATTACGTCGAGAATCTGCTTCTCAATTTCCTCATTCTCTGAACACGCGCTGTTTAAGATGGCATTCAGGCGTAGCAACATCGCCGTCATTGCCTGGCCAAAATCATCATGCAAATCTTGAGATATCCGTTTGCGCTCCGCCTCTTGGATGGTAATCAAGCGCCGGCTTAAGTGTTTTAACCGCTCCTGGGCCTGGGTTCGTTCAGATTCGATGCTTTTGCGGAGCGTAATATCTTGATTGGTGGCCCGCCGGCCGAGATACCGGCCGTTTTGATCGAAGCATGGCCGGCAGCGATGTAAGATCCAGCGGGCCTGGCCTCCTTTGGTAATGATACGAAATTGTAAGGAGACTTCAGAAACTGTATCAACCTTTTCTTGCAAATGAGAGCCAACGGTTGTCCGATCTTCTGGATGAACCATCGCTTCCAGCAGAGCCGAATTTTGCTGAAAATCCTCGGGGGAGTAGCCTGAAATTGTCTCGCAGGCAGGTGAGATATAGACCAGCCGGCCCTCAAGGTCTACCAGGTATTCCCAATTGAATGAGGCATCGACGATGGCGCGGAAATATTCATCTCCCGGCGCTTCCCGCTGGAGTGGTTTACGCGAGAAATCGGATTTACGAGGGAGATGTGTTTTGTGAGTGAAATAATCTTGGGCCATACTTCCACCTAATGTTCTCATTCATAGAACCGGCAATCTCTCGCCCTCATTGGCGGTTTACCGCAGTAAGATGGGAGGAGCAGCAGGCGTTATGGTAACACCCTTGAGTTGCAACATAAGCTGGGTGGGATCATAAACCATTCTGAGGTTGGGATAGAGGCGAAACCATCGCCTTTACTTGGGGCAAATTAGAACAGACAAAGAATTTATCATAGCAGTGAATTATAACTTAGGTGAGATGGTTTGAGCAAGATTTTTACACCCGCGCTAAACGAGGTTAAAATGCTATTCGGCGGCTTCTGTGATAGAATAGATTAAGAAAGGACATATTCTATGATTGCAAAACAACCCTTTGGCCGAACCGGCCACCTGAGCACGCGAATTATTTTTGGGGGCGCGGCCCTGTGGTCTGCCACGCAGGATCAGGCCAACCACGTATTAGAGTTGCTGCTGCAATACGGTATCAATCACATTGACACCGCCGCCAGTTATGGCGACTCGGAGCTGCGAATTGGGCCGTGGATGGACCGGCATCGCCCGGATTTTTTCCTGGCCACCAAAACCGGGGAGCGCACCTATCAAGGCGCTCGCGATGAATTTCACCGTTCGCTGGAACGGCTGCACACCGACCATGTTGACCTGTTACAGTTGCACTACCTGGTTGACCCGGACGAATGGCAGGTGGCTATGGGGCCAGGTGGGGCGCTGGAAGCCGCTGTCGAGGCGCGGGAGCAGGGACTCATCCGTTTCATCGGCGTCACCGGGCACGATGTACCTATCGCCCGGATGCATCAACGCAGCCTGGAGCGCTTCGATTTTGACTCGGTCCTGCTGCCGTATAGCTACGTTATGATGCAGAATTCCCAGTATGCTGCCGATTTCGAAGCGCTACTGGCGGTATGCCAGGCTCGTAATGTCGCCGTCCAGACCATTAAAGGCATTACTCGCCGGCCTTGGGGCGACCGGCCAAAAACCCACCAAACTTGGTACGAACCGTTAGAAGAACAGGCGGCGCTTGACCGGGCGGTCCATTGGATTTTGAGTCGCCCAGGCATCTTCTTGAATACGGTGGGCGATATGGAGGTGCTGCCTAAGGTGCTGGATGCGGCCAGCCGCTTCCAGGGCGTGCCTGTCGAGACGGAGATGCAGTCGGATGTTGAGCGGCTAGAAATGGCGCCGCTGTTTGTGTAGTTTTATCTATTGTGTTTGAGTTTACCGACAGGTTGTTGATTGTTTGAACTATGGCCGACATAGCCCTACTCCAAGATATCAACCCATCTTTTGCCTTGCTCACAACCAAACTATACGCCCCCCGCCCACGGGCTAACTTTGTCGCCCGCCCTCGCCTCATCACCCGGCTCAATCGAGGTTGGACGCAGCGCCGGTTAACTTTGATCTCAGCTCCAACTGGTTACGGTAAAAGCACTTTAATTGGCGAATGGCTGGCGCAGAGGCAGTGGCCGGTTGCCTGGTTATCTGTTGACCAGACCGATAACGATCCTGCCCGTTTCTGGTCTTACTGTATTGCCGCTCTCCAAACGGTTCAGCCCGATCTCGGTTCCACCAGTCTGGATTTGCTTCATTCTACGCAGTCCTTCCTGCCAGAAAATATTCTGGCCCCTCTGGTGAATGATATTGCCACTGTTCCGGCCGATTTTGTGTTTGTCCTCGACGATTACCACCTGGTTGAAGCTCCGGTTATTCATCAAGCCATGTCTTTTTTGCTCGATAACTTACCGCCGCCGCTGCACCTGGTGATTCTTAGCCGCAGTGACCCGCCTTTACCCCTGGCGCACCTGCGAGCCAGGGGCCAGTTGTTGGAGCTGCGAGCCGCCGACCTCCGCTTCACTCCCGGCGAAACAGCCGAGTTTCTCAACCAGGTCATGGGGCTTAACCTTTCGACGGCCGAGGTCAGCACGTTGGAAACTCGCACCGAAGGCTGGGTGGCCGGATTACAATTGGCCGCCCTTTCGCTGCAAGGGCGCGACACCCCGGATGTGCCCGGCCTGATTGCTGCCTTTAGCGGCAGCAATCGTTATATTCTCGACTACCTGGCCGAAGCCATGCTCCAACGCCAACCGGAATATATTCAAAATTTTTTACTGCAGACTTCTATCCTCGACCGCCTGTGCGGCCCGCTGTGCGACGCAGTTCTGAGCGGGGGAGCGGGGGAGCCAGAGGTCAGGGAAGAAAATTCTTTATCCCCCCTGCCCCCTTGCTCCCCTGTCTCTGGTCAGGAAACCCTGGAATATCTCGAACGCGCCAACCTCTTCATCATCCCCCTCGACGACGAGCGCCGTTGGTATCGTTACCATCATCTCTTTGCCGATTTGCTGCGCAGTTTGCTCCAGCGGCGGCTTGAGGTTGGCCATGTAGCGACTCTGCACCGGCGGGCGGCGGATTGGTATGAACAGTACGGGCTGGTGGCCGACGCGATGAGTCACGCCTTAGCTATCGCCGATGCCGGGCGAGCGGCTCGCCTGGTAGAACGACATGCCCAAACCCTGTTGAGCCGGACCGAGATGACCACCTTACTCAGTTGGCTCAATGCCCTACCCGACGAAGTGGTGCGGACCAAGCCCCAATTGTCGCTCTTTGAAGCCTGGGCCTTGGTCTTGACCGGACAATTGGAGGCGGTCGAGCCACGCCTGCGCGAGGTTGAACAGGATCACGAGTTGACCGGTGAAAGGGCCGCCATTCGCGGAACAGCCGCTTATTTCCGGCGCGATTATAGGCAGGCGATCGAATTATTTCACCAGGCCTTGGAGTACCTGCCCCCGGATAACCTGTTCCTGCGCGGCGCGGTGGCTTTGAGTTTGGGGGTAGCCTACAGTTGGAGTGGTGATGTCGTCAACGCCGGCCAGGCCCTGGTTGAGGCCATCACGACGAATCAGGCCGTCGGCAATTGGCATGTGGCGCTGTCGGCCATGTGGAATCTGGCCCAGTTGCAAGTGGCCCAGGGCCGGTTGCAACTGGCTACCGAGCTTTGCCGGCAAGCCCTCAACCTGGTCGATGTTCAGGCTAAAGAAACCGGCCAGCCACCCATACCGGCGGCCGGGGGTGTATATATCAGCATGGGTAGTCTCCTATACGAGCGAAACGACCTGGAAGGGGCGGAACGCCATTTGCTCGAAGGCATTCGCTTGAGCGAGCAGGGAGCCGAACTGGGGATTTTAATCGTCGGCTATAGCACTTTAGCCTGGATTAAACAGGCCCAGGGGGAGGGCCAGGCTGCGTTGGGGGTCCTGCAGCGGGCCGAGCAATTTGTCCAGGGGAACCCTGATAGCGTCTATTGGGCGGCTCAACTGGCCGACCATCGCGCCTGGCTCTGGCTGGTGCAGGGAAATATCGAAGCGGCTCAACGATGGGCGCAGCACTACCAACCTTACCAGGGGGACAGGCTTAGTTACTTGCGCGAAATTGGCCAGACCACCCTGGCGCGTTTAATCATCGCCCAGGCTTCAGCCGAGGATTCAGCTCCAGGGGGTAGACTGGACAAAGCCATTGATCTGCTCACCTCCTTGCGCCATAGCAGCTTAGAAACAGGACGAAAGGGCCATTTGATCGAAATCTTGACGTTACTGGCCCTGGCCTATCAGGTTCAGGGGAATGAAGGGCAAGCTATAGAGGTGTTAGGACAGGCGCTCTCGCTGGCGGAGCCGGAAGATTACCTGCGCCTCTTCCTGGATCAGGGACAAGCTCTGGTCATTTTGCTGCGCCAGGAGGCTGTGCGTGGAATAGCCTCAGCTTACGTCGATAAGCTGCTTACCGCCTTTGCCGAGAGTGTGAACATCACCCAGGGCAAACCTCAATTGCCCCCCTCGTTGTTGATCGAACCCTTGAGTGAGCGCGAATTGGAGATTTTGCGGCTAATGGCTGCGGGGATGTCGAACCAGGAGATTGCCGAAAAAGTAATAGTTACGGTGGGTACGGTGAAATGGCATCTCAACAATATCTACGGCAAACTCGACGTGCGCAGTCGAACCCAGGCCCTGGCCCGAGCCAGGGAATTTGGATTACTTTAGTGTTTTGTCAATGTTAAATACTGAGTTTAAGGCCGCTCCAGGCCATGCGTTTCGAGTAGAGCGACATCGTCCATAAGCAGCAGGGTGGAGCCATCAGCCACCACCCGCCCTTCGTCCATAATAACCATACGAGGAAATAACTCCCGGACCATCAGCATGTCATGGGTGGCCACCAGCATGGTCAAAGGCAGAACGCGCAGCAGGGTGATGAGCGAGCGCCGGGCGCGGGGGTCTAATCCGGCGGAGGGTTCATCCAGGACTAAAATTTCCGGGTCCATAGCCAGTACCGTAGCGATGGCGATACGTTTTTTCTCCCCTACACTGAGATGGTGCGAAAGGCGATGAGCATAATGGCTCATGCCGACCTGTTCCAGAGCGCGAGTGACGCGGGCGCGAACTTCAGCCTCAGGCAGCCCCATGTGCAGTGGGCCAAAGGCCACATCTTCAAAAACGGTGGGCGAAAAGAGCTGATCGTCTGGATTTTGGAAAACCAGGCCCACTTTGGCCCGAATCAGGGGTAAATTTGCTTTAGTCAGCGGCAGTCCGGCCACCTGCACCGGGCTGGAGTCGCCCAAAATACCGTTGAGATGCAGCATCAGCGTACTTTTGCCCGCCCCATTTGGCCCAACCAGGGCTACCTTCTCCCCCCGGCTGATCCGTAGAGAAACCTCTTGCAAAGCCTGGCGCCCATCCGGGTAATGGAAGGACAACTTAGCGATGGTCAGGACAAACTCTTCGGGTGTTCGCCCATTCCGGGCCGGGACAACCTGAGTATTGAATAGGGTTGGACTTGACTCATGTACAACGGACATTGGGAACTCCCTTAATTGAAAAAGGCCAAGCGTCCGGCCAGTTGCAGCAGTAATAACAAAATAATAGCTAAAACACCGGCAGCCCAATCCCTGGGCCGCATTAAGTGAGGGTTGAGAGTCAAAAAGTGGCCGGTATAGCCGCGGGCCAGCATAGCGTTGTAAACCCGGTCGCTGCGTTCGTAACTGCGCAGGAAAAGTTGGCCGGCCATATTCCCGGCGACTCGCGCCCGCCAAGAGATCGAGCCACCGCTGCGGTAGCCTGGTAGGTGGGCGCTGCGTGAGTCACGGGCGCGGAGGAGGCGTATCACTTCGTCGGCCAGCACGAAAAGATACCGGTACATAAAGGAAAACACGGCGACCAAAAGTGATGGGACCCGCAGATGGCGCAGGGCATGCATCAGATCCGGGAATTGGGTCGTCGCTACTAACAGAATCGCCATTTGCACCGATAACCAACTGCGAATGACAATGCTGGTAAAGCGGACCAGGCCGGCGTCTGTGACCGTCAAGGTCCAGGGACCAAAGGGCCAGACCAAAACGGATTGGCCGGGAACAGTAAAAATGAGAGTGATAGCGGCCAGGGCAAACGGTAGAGCCACGAAGGAGCGTTTAAACGCGTAACTGAGAGGCAGCCCGGCCAGGGTATTGGTCAGCAGCGCCAGCCCCCAGGCCAGCAGAAAAGCCAACCACGCGCCATCGGGCAGCAACGTATTAGAAATAATAAAGAGAACCGTCACCACCACCTTGACCCGAGGGTCCAGGCGATGGATCAGGCTCTCTCCTGACTCATAGCGGTCAAAAGTATTGACGTGCATTAACGCAAGGCCGACTGCCCCGCCTTAGATACCGGCCGGGTGGTTGGACGGCGGAGCAAATAACCTATACCAACGGCGATACCGGCGACCAGGATTGAGCCAATTATCCCCGCCACAATCGTCGAAACGGAAGTTTCGCCCAGGAAAGGAATGGTATAATCGGGCAGAATGGTGTAGGGCGCGGCCTGTCCAAACTGGAGGAAGCCCACATCTTCGGCTATACGTTCTAACCCATCCGGGTCGGCGGAAGCCAGCGGCGAGAACAAGACGGCGGCCAGGGCAATGACCAGGCCCAGTACCACCCAGCCTTGCCCGCCGCGTGCTTTAACCTGCTCGGCTTCCAACAAGTCGGGGCGAGTTTGCATAATAAAGGCCAGGGCAGCTATCGTAACGAGGGCTTCACCAATGCCAATAAGAGCGTGAACCCCTAGCATAGCCGGTAACACCACTTCAAACGGAGATGTGCCGCTGAAACCAAGCTGCAAGGAGGTGACTAACGCCGCGGCTATGACCGATAGCCAGGCCGCTACCCCGGCCACAGCCAGTTTAACCGTCCGGCTTTGCCCCGCTACGTTGCGGTAGAGGCCATAACCAATCAGCGCGGTCACCAGGCCCATATTAAAGATATTCGCCCCCATCGCGAGCAGTCCTCCGTCTTGAAAGAGAAGGCCCTGGAGGGCAACAACGCTGGCCATCACCAACATGCCGGCCCAGGGACCGAGGGTAATCGCCGCCAGCACGCCTCCCAGGAAGTGGCCGGAGGTGCCGCCGGCCACCGGAAAGTTGAGCATCTGGGCGGCAAAAATAAACGCGGCCATAATGCCCATCAACGGAACCTGGCGCTCGCCCAGTTGTGCCTGGGTTTTACGGGTGCTTACGGCCAGCAGCCCAATGGTGATAATCCAAAAAATGATGGCAATAGGTAGAGTGAGGAACCCATCCGGGATGTGCAAGGCCGGGCCGTCGCTAATAACCTGCAAAAAGTCCGGAAAAATCGGAGCAAACAGTATCATTTTTAACCCCTTCTCATTGGTTGATATTAATATACTATTGCAATTATTTGCAGGGGTATTTTATGGCAGTTTACCGGCCTTGTCAAATGGAATGATTACTATCGCGATTGTTTGCTGGTGCGAATATTCACAGCCAGAAGTTATTGGCTCGTTCCCGGCCAATCGTGGTCACCGGCCCGTGACCGGAGTAGACTGTAGTTTCGTCGGGTAAAACCATCAGTTTTTCGTTGATACTGGCCATCAGCGTTTCGTAATCACTGCCGGGCAGGTCAACGCGGCCAATACCATCGGCAAAAAGTACATCGCCGTCAAAGATAATGCCTGCTTTAGCTTCGTAAAAGCTGACGTGACCGAGGGTATGGCCGGGGGTGAACAAAACCTGGAAGGTGTGGGCCCCAAAAGTTAGGGTATCGCCTTCGGTCAGGGCCAAGTCCGGCTCCGGGCTGGGTAAAACCTCCTGCCCAAACCAGGCTGCTCCGCCGCCCTGCCGGAGCAAGGGGAGATCGAGAGGGTGCAGGGCCAGCGGTGCGCCGGTGGCCTTGACCAGCGCGTCGTTGGCCTGGATATGATCAAAGTGAGCGTGGGTGTTTAAGATGTATTTGATGGTTAAGCCCAGGGCCTTAACCTCGCTTAGAATTCGCTCGGCTTCGGCGCCGGGATCAATCACTACGCCTTCTTTGGTCTCTTCGCAGCCGACAATATAGCAGTTGGTTTGGATCGGGCCGACCGGTAGTTGTTTGACGATCAAAGTGTTTCTCCTATAACTACTTTCAGAGCAACCCAAATTGCCCATTTATTATACTGGACAAGAACAGGGTGCTATGTTACTATTGTTTTTAAGTAAATAACTGAGGTTTAAAAACTGAGGAGTGCCAATAGGCGAGGGATCAAAATGGTTTAAACATTTTGTCTCTCACCAGGTGCTCCTCTTTTTTGATTTAGAGTAGTATACCATAACGCCGCCAAGCCGCAATGGTAACAGCGGAAGTACGTTTGGGGTTTTGCTGAGGGAATATCTTGAAAAGACGGCTTCAGACCCACTTTGAATATATCTTATTTGATCTGGACGAGACGCTTTATCCCCGGGAAGCCGGCTTAATGGCGGTGATCTCACAGCGTATCATTCTATTTATGACTCAAAAGGTGGGACTGCCGGCAGATGATGCCCTGGAAAAAAAGCGGTATTATTACCAGCATTATGGCACTTCTCTGCGCGGCTTGATGGTTGAGTATCATATTGACCCGCTGGAGTATCTCAAATTTGTGCATGACCTGAATCCCGGCGATTTTTTGGGACCGAGTCCCCCTTTAGATGCTATGCTGGGCGAGATTCCGTTGCCTAAAGTCATTTTCACCAATGCCGATTTGTCCCACGCCGAACGCGTTTTGAATACGTTACAGGTACGCTCCCACTTTGAGCGAATTATTGATATTGATACCGTCAAGTACCAATGTAAACCTGATCCCCTGGCCTACAGCCTGGCTCTTAATTTACTGGGTGTCCCCGGCGAGTATTGCATTATGGTCGATGATACCGCTCGCAATTTACTCCCCGCCAAAGACTTGGGGATGACCACCATTCTTATTGGCGGCGACAGCAAAACGTCCGCTATTGATTACGTAGCCCCTACTATTTTCCACGTGGGCCGGGTCGTCAAAGACCTGCTATTCGTCGAAGGATCTTAATGTTGTGACCACTTTAGCGGTTAAAACGGCTGAATCTGTTACCACGAACTAAAAACTTTTTTAGGCCTGTTGAACTGGAGTATAAACGGTTGGTTCGTCAGGAGTTGTCTGAGCCAGCCGTTTTAATTTGTCTGACAAACAACGCTTCTAATTCTTTGGGTAAAAAAGGCCGGCCTGCCTTATTGAGTGCTGTGCCGATAACGAATGCTTTCAAGATTGGCTTATCATCGGGTAAACGAAAGATGTCTTGCCGAAAACCGAAGCGCAACCGGGAAACTCGCTCAAAGTTCAAGTTCACATAGAACGGGTCAGAACTACGCAAAGGATACAAGTAATCAATTTCGACTCGAACGACGACCAGGTTTATTCCTTTCCTTGATAAGTCTACAAAATCAAGGTCGTGTTGTTTTAAGAAAACATGACGCGCATGTTCCAGGTAGTTTTGATAGACAGCATTGTTGACAATGCCTTGAAAATCACATTCATAATCACGGACTTCAAAATTTAGTTTGAATGGGTAATTATCTGTCATTTTCCGAGTCTTTGCTTGGAATATTTTTTACCTCTCAAGTCTAACATAATTTGACCCTGGAAACAATAAACAGAAAATGCTCCTAAAAAGTACCAGGGTCACTCTCCCTTAACCGGAGATTATGGTATACTTTAACTGTTCTCGTCGAGATGAAGCGCTGCCAAAGGTTGATTCATACCAAACCCGAAGGTTGGGTTAATGCTGCTCAAACGTCTGATCCATTTTTTATCCCCCCAAATTGTACCCGTGCGAACACAACTGATCGGGGGCTTTGGGCTGATCCTGGCTTTGAATTTGATCAGTGTTGTTATTGGCTATCTTAGCCTGCGTTACTTGCAGACGGGAGTGCAATCCACCCTGGCCCAGGCCAGCCGGATTCGTGAGCTAAGTTTGGAGGTTGAGAATGAGTTCCTCCTGGCTCGTGAGGCCGAAACCAGCTTTCTGACCGGTTGGCGTTCCCTGGGATTCGATATCGCCGTAGCCCGCGATGTTACCGCCAACCAAAATTATCTGGCGCATGCCCGTAGCCGCTTAAATGAAATTGACCGGTTGGCCCAGGTTTCGGATGATGAGGACCTGGTTCGTTTGACGGGACAAACCAAGCAACTTCGGCCTTTACTTCAGCAATATGAAATGACATTTGCCGAGACTGTGCTTAAAGTGGGCGAACTCAGCCAGGATAATGGGTTAGATAAAACGCTCCAGGAACAGTTGGATCAAATTGAAATGGCTACGGCCAAATTGCCTGATCCTCGACTGCACCAACTTATCCTCTACATTCGCGCTAACCAACAGGATTACTTCAATAGCACAAATCCAGAATATTTTTTCAATGTAAAACAGGCTTTTGATCGTTTTACTCAGTTAATCCAGGCGGGTATTCTGGCTCAATTGGCGGATGAGGTTCAGCAAACGTTAGCGGATCAGGCTCAGGTTTATATAGCTACCTTTGATCAATTGGTGAGTCTAAATCGAGATATCAAAACCAATACCACCACTTTTCAAGAGTTGACCCAGGAGATCAATTCGCTTACCGAGGAGATTGGCGCAGAGAGCGAGACAGGAGTGATGCGGGCCAGGGAGCGGCTCCAGGTTATTAACACCCAGAGTGTTACGGCCTTGAGTGTCACGGCCATGCTGGCTTTAAGTATGGCAATTATGGCTGCGCTTGTGTTGGGCCAGCGAATTATCCAACCACTGAGCCAGTTGACTCAAGCAGCCCGGCAGATTGGGCAGGGTAATTTGAATCAATCTGTTGTGGTAACAGGCCGGGATGAGTTTGCGGTTCTGGCTCAAACCTTCAACCATATGACCGCCGAGTTACGCGACTTGGTGGGTTCATTGGAGCAGCGGGTTGCCCAGCGGACTTATCGCCTGGAAACCCTGGCTACGTTGGGCGAACGTATGAATGTGATGCTTGACCTGCCAAATTTATTGTCGGAAGTGGTCAATCAAATTAAAGAACGTTTTGGGTATGATCACGCTTATATCTACTTGCTCGACCAGTCGCCCACGCTGGCGAGCAAACACCCCGAAGGAACATTGATTATGATCGCCGAGGCAAGCGCCCCCTCTCATAAGTTGAACCTGGGAGATCATTGCCTTAACTTGACGGATCCAGATCACTTAGTGGTTCGGGCTGCTCGTATTCATCAGATGGTAGTCAACTCTGCAACTGTGACAGCCCCACCAACTCCTGTGGGTGAAGCGGGGGCTGCCTTCTCACTGGCAACCGGAATGGAAACGGACAATAGGCCTGCTTACACTTATCTTGAGATAGATATGCCCATTCTCTTAAACGACCAGGTTATTGGCGTGGTGGGGGTGCAGGGTAAGTTAGACGAGAGTGATGTTAACCTACTCCGTTCGGTGGCAAATCGGGTAGCGATAACCATCGAAAATGCCCGGCTCTTCCAGGCTGAGCGTGACCAATCGCGGCGACAAACAGCCCTGGTTCGCCTCAGTGGTGAAGTCACTTCTGTTTTGGATGAGGTCGAGGTGTGCCGGCGGGTAGTCAATGGTTTGTGTGACAGCGCCCTCGGCTATGACTATGTGGCTCTGTTCTTGGTTGACGAAACCACCAGAGAACGCGTATTAAAGGCAAGTATCGGCTGGTCCGAAGAGGTAACCACAGATTACCGCATCCCACCCGGTCAGGGCTTGAGTGAACGTCCGCTCCTGGATGGTCAACTCCACTATACACCGGAGGTTATGCGTGAACCCCGCTACCTACCGGCCCTGGGCCGAGGTTCTGAAGTAGATGTGCCTCTGCGGATTGACGCCGAAATTATCGGCGTGCTGGTTGTTGAAAGCAATCGGATCAATGCTTTTAGCCAGGAGGATTTTGAGGTGCTTATTGCTGCGGCCAACCAGGCTAGCATCGCCATTCAGAACGCTCGCCTGTACAGCGCTGCCCAGAAAGAATTGGCCGAACGAAAGCGGGCTGAGGCAGAGTTGGCTCTGGCTCGTGACCAGGCGGTTGAAGCCAGCCAGGCCAAGAGCCAGTTTTTGGCCAATATGAGTCACGAGTTACGGACCCCTCTGAATGCTATTATCGGCTACAGTGAAATGTTGTTCGAAGAAGCCGAAGAGCTGGGCCATAGCGATATTATCCCCGATATAGAAAAGATAGGCGCGGCGGGCAAACATTTGCTGGGCTTGATAAACGATATTCTCGACCTGTCCAAAATTGAAGCAGGTAAGATCAATCTTTATCTGGAATCCTTCGACCTGGCGACAATGGTTCAGGATGTGGTGAATACAGTCCGGCCCCTGGTTGATAAAAAAGGAATTACCTTAAATATCTACCAGGGCGACCACCTGGGGACGATGTATGCCGATCTGATCAAGGTCCGGCAGTCATTGTTTAATTTGTTGAGTAATGCCTATAAGTTTACGGATGAGGGGGGAACTATCACTCTGGAGATCAAGCGCGTCCTGGCGGCTCACCTCCCACCGGTTGTGATCGGTTTCTCGTCCTTTGAAACCATCACGGTTGACCCCGATCACCAGGATGGCCAGACCTCTCAGGATGACATCATCCTCCGCGTAACCGATACCGGCATCGGCATGACCCCTGATCAGGTCGAGAATCTCTTCCAGGCTTTTGTCCAGGCCGACGCTTCGACCACCCGCAAATATGGCGGCACCGGCCTGGGGCTGGTTATTACCAAACGTTTCTGCCAGATGATGGGGGGAGATGTGACTGTAACCAGCGAATACGGCCACGGCTCTATCTTCACCATTCGCCTTCCGGCCCGCGTGGAGCCTAAAGCCGAGCCAACGTCAACTGTCGTTGTTGATGATATGTAACAGGTTACATTCTATTGCAGCGAATCGAGCGTAACCTTGTTAGCCGGGATGCCGATGATTTTAGGCACGGTGGCGCTGGCCAGCAGCTTAACTGCCCCGTTAATTACAACTTCGCCCGTTACCTCCGGTGAAGTGTTAACCGTTCCTCGATAATAGCCGCCTGCTTTGATTAAATCTCTAGCCTTGGCTTCGGCGTCAACCCCAACAATGAGGGTCGTTTGAGGGTCTTTACCGGCGGCTTGCAAGGCCGTCAGAGCACCATAGGCCCCGGCGTCGTTGATGCTGGCTACTACGTCAATCTCTGGATGTTCTTTAAGCGCTTTGCTCATTGACAGTAGCCCATTATCGGTGGTGCCGCCCAGGAAACGACCAACAATGGTCGCCCCAGGCGCTTTGGCTAAAAGGCATTTCTCGATATGATCGGCGCGAATAACGATTTGAGGTAAGTCAGGGTAATCGAGAATAGCGACGGTAGCTTTGCCGCCCTTTTCCTGAGCAATCAACTCGCCTGCAATTTCACCGGCGGCGCAGCCTAGTTTGGCATCTTCGTCGCCGGTCCCCACCGAAATACCATTCACTTCGGCCAGAGCAGGTCCGGCAAATTGAACAATAAACACGCCGGCTTTCGCGGCTTCTTCGACGGCCGGGCCGACCACATGGGGATCCAGGGCGCACAAAACAATAACTTTGGCCCCTTTAGCGGCGAACTCTTTGATGGCTGTAACCTGTTTTTCGGCCTTAAGTTGAGCGTCAAACAGTTCAAACTTTAAACCCAGCCCGGCGGCGGTGGCTGTAGCTTTAGCGGCGACTGTACTATGATACTCGGTATTTAAGGTACAGGCGATCATACCAATGAACCCTTCCGGTCCCAGTACAACTTTAGCCAGCTCAACTTCATCCTGGGTGGGGACAAGGTCGGCGGCGACGCCGGAAGCGCCGGAGGTGAACATAGGGTGAGGTGTTGTCACCTTGGCCGGATCGAACGAACTGGCCGACGGGGTTGGCGCAGCAACCAGCCTGCAGGCAGTTAAAGTTGTAATTGTTATCAGGAATAAGAAAGCTAATCGAATCATAATTCAGTTTAACCGGCAAAAATAAATTAGGGGCGGAAAGGTATCCACCCCTAAGCTTAGGTCAGTCACATTCTCTACGCCGGTAGAGGGGCCGTAGAAGGCGGCGCCATTCGCGGTGGGGTGTCTTTAGTTCCGCCCGCACCCGTTACATCGGCCGGAGAGAGAACATCTTCGAGGGCTGAACTATCACCGTCGGCAAATATGGCAGCGAATTCTTCTGCCTCAAGGGTTTCCTCGTCAATCAAACGTTGGGCAATGAGGTGCAAGGTATCGATGTTGTCTCGCAAGATTTGCAAGGCCCGCTGGTGGGCCTCTTCGACCAGTTCGCGTACCTCAAAATCAATTTGCTCGGCTACTTCCTCGCTATAGTTGCGCTGTTCACTAATTTGCCGGCCCAAAAAGATTAGCTCTTCCTTGTCGCCAAAAGTGAGCGGCCCCAGTTTTTTGCTCATACCATACTGGGTCACCATAGCGCGGGCCAGCCGGGTCACAGTTTCGAGATCGCCGCTGGCCCCGGTTGTGACATTTTTATTGTACATAATTTCCTCAGCCGCCCGACCGCCTAAATTCACGGCCAGATAAGCTCTGAATTGGGCGCGGCTGATGAGGGTTTGGTCATCCTTTGGTAGAAACATGGTGAATCCACCGGCGCTGCCGCGAGCGATGATACTAATTTTATGCACCGGGTCGGCCTCTGGAATCCGGTAAGCGACCAGGGCATGACCGGCTTCATGGTAGGCTACAATCTCTTTTTCTTCCTCGCTGATGACTCGACTGCGCCGTTCCGGCCCGAGGCGAACCTTTTCAACTGCTTCTTGCATATCGGTCATCGTGATTTGTTTCTGGTTACGGCGGGCGGCCAGGATAGCGCCTTCATTAATCACGTTTTCCAGGTCGGCTCCTGAGAAGCCAATGGTTGCTTTGGCCAGGGCTTCCAGGTTGACATCGCTGGACAGCGGCTTGCCGCGCACGTGGACGCCTAGAATCTGTTTGCGGCCCTGCCAATCGGGCCGATCCAGCACTACCCGGCGATCAAAGCGGCCTGGCCGCAATAGAGCCGGATCCAAAATGTCGGGCCGGTTGGTGGCGGCGACGACGATAACATTGGTATCGGTATCAAAGCCGTCCATCTCAACCAGAATCTGGTTGAGCGTTTGCTCCCGTTCGTCGTGGCTGCCGCCTAAGCCCGCGCCGCGATGGCGGCCAACGGCGTCAATTTCGTCGATGAAGATGATACATGGGCTGTTGCGTTTAGCCTGGTCGAATAAGTCACGCACCCGGCTGGCTCCTACGCCGACAAACATTTCCACAAATTCTGAACCGGAGATGCTGAAGAAGGGCACCCCGGCCTCTCCGGCCACGGCTTTAGCCAGCAGGGTTTTACCACAACCGGGCGGGCCGACCATCAAGACGCCTTTGGGAATACGCGCCCCTAGCGAGATAAATTTCTCCGGCTCGCGCAAAAACTCGACGACTTCGGACAGTTCTTGCTTGGCCTCATCTGCGCCGGCTACGTCATCAAAAGTTACTGTAGGTTTATCGCCGGTGAGCATGCGGGCGCGGCTCTTGCCAAAGCTGATGGCCTGGTTGTTTGAACCTTGCGCCTGGCGCACCATAAAAAAGAGCAAAGCGCCAAAAATAATGAGGGGTAAAATCGTAATTGCCAGTGTCCCCCAATCGCTCCAGGCGCTGGGTGGAATGACTTCAATCTTAACTTTGTTTAATTCATCATTGGTCACACCCAGTTTTTCAAACGTCTTAAAAATGCTGACCCCCGGTTCTTTCCGAGATTTGGCCGCCTGTTTATTAGATTGAACATACTCAACCGTTATATCGTCTTCTCTAACGGTGATTTGGTCTACCTTGCCCGCTTTGATATCGCCAGCCACCGCGGTGATGTCTAGCTCGTTACTGTCTCTGGGATTGGAAAAGATGCTGAAAATTAGCGCGGCGACGGCTAACAGTATCAGCAAATAAACAATGCTATTTTTGAAGAGACCCGAATTCACACTTTCCTCCAGGTGGAGCTATAGCCCCAATTTAAAATAGGAGAGATTTCGTAGTTGTCTCCTATTTCTCGAATTCTTAGCACAATCCTGCTACATAATTAATTAGAACAATTGACCGTAATTATACCAAAATAAACCCGATTCGCCAACCATCGTGAAACGTAGGAGGTTGAAAGTTGAAAGTTGAAGGTTAAACCTTCAACCCTTCAACCTTTAACCTGTAACCCTATTTATGGCACGACTTGAATCGAGCGCAAGATCAAAGAACCCAAGTTGTCTTGTTGGGCGCGCCCCGGCTCAAAAATAGTCAGGCGAGTTTTGGTATTGGCATCGTAAAAGCCAATACGAATTTGATAATCGCCGGGAGCAGTTGTGGGAGGGATGGTTAGCTGGTAGGGATCGACAATCAAATCACCCACCCCCCACTGGCTGGTGGGCCTAACTCCGGCCTGAGGTTGGGTATCAATTTGGGAAACGATTCCACCCTGGGGTGTGGTCAGGTGAATAAAGAGATTATAATTGGCCGCGGGCGGGGTCAACGCCTGCCAGAAAAAGGTGAGGTTGACCGGCTCGCCCGGCTTGTATTGAATCCGAGGCATTTCGTAAGCGGATAGAACAATTTGGCCCCCTAAATTGGCTCCAATTGGAACTCTGGAGCCACTGCTGACGATGAGGGTAATCGGCGTTTTGTCGGCGACCAATGAACCCGCCGGCGGATCTTGATTGATGACATTGCCGGGCGTTTCGGCGCTCCAATCCTCATATTTCTGGGCCACCAGCCCTAACGTCGACAGGTTCTGGGCAGCCTGGTCATAGGTTAAGCCGGCCAGGTTGGGAACCTCAATTAAAGGCGGCCCCTGGCTGACGACGACCCCAACCTTGCTCCCTGCGTTCACCGGGTCACCGGCGCGAATGGACTGGGTAATGATCGTAAAAGCGGGTAACTCCGAGTGAGGTTGCTCACCTTCAACAACCAGTTCTAATCCCATATTCTGTAAAGCTGATCGAGCGGCATTTTGCTCCAAGCCCACAATATCGGGCATCCGAATCTGGCCCGGAGCCAGGGGGGGAGGGCCGGAAGGGGTATTACCGCTTGGCCCCTGCATATAGGCGGCATAAACGGCCACAAAGAGGGGAATCAAGCCAATGATGGCCAAAATAGCCAGAAGACCCAACAGCAACAGGAGAACATCGATCCCATTCTGCTTGCGCCGTGTAGCCACCTGTGCAGCGGGGACGTAACGACGCGGTGGTGGAGGGGGAGGCGGTGTTGGCGGTGATATGGAGCTTTGCAGAGGTGAACCGATTACGGCTGAGATCGGAGCCGCCATACCTGAGGCCGTTAAGCCGCCTTGCTTGAACATCAGCAGCGCCTCGCGAAGATGATCGGCGGTCAGGAAACGTTCATTGATATTTTTAGCCATGGCCGCATCGACGATGCGGGCCAGCGGCTCCGGGATTCTGGGGTTGATGCGGTCAACCGGGGTGTGGGCCTCGTAAATCTGCTTCCGAGCGACATCCTGATCGTCTACCCCGACAAAAGGCACTCGCCCTGTTAGCATTTCATAGAGGATAATGCCAATGGCGTAAACATCGGTTGCCGGCAGCACCCGGTCGCCGGCAGCTTGTTCGGGCGCGAAGTAGGCGGGCGTACCCCAAACCACTTCCCCTCCCGCGTCCATAGCGCTTTCCCCCAGGGCGCGAGCCAGGCCAAAATCGGTTACTTTGATCTGATTATTATTGGTAATCAGGATGTTGCCCGGCTTCAGATCGCCGTGAACGAATCCGGCCCGGTGAGCTGTGCCGACTGCCGCGCAAATCTGAGCGGCATACTCAGCCGCTTGATTGACGGGCACTGCGCCTTGTTGGTCGATCATCGCCCGTAAGTCAGACCCGGCGACCCACTCCATCACAATGTAGGGGCGACTCTTATCCTGTCCGAAATCGTAGACGGCGACGATGTGAGGATCACTCAACTTAGCCGCGTTCTGCGCTTCCCGATGAAAATTGACCAGAAAGTTGGGATCGCGGGTATATTGAGGCCGCAGCACCTTGACAGCCACAATTCGCCCCAGCGCCATATCCTGAGCCTGGAAAACTTCTGCCAGGCCGCCTTCACCAATTTTTTTGATGAGCTGGTAGCGGTCGTTAAAAACAACGGGGAGTTGCAGTTCCATACCTGATGCCTTAAAGTCGCATTTTATCCGTTCTATTTTACTCTATCTGGCTAACTCTATCAAACAGGAGGATACCTAATTTGAAGAGTCGCGGGTAAAAGTAACAATTAACGATTGACAATTCACAATTCACAATTAATTGGCTTGCTTGTTGGCCCAAAACTGGTAAAATTGACGGCGGTTATACGCCGCCGTTTCCTGAGCTTCGTCGCCCCGCGGCGTAGCTTTTTTCTATCTTATGGTT
>CAZUNT010000120.1:14508-21634 GCA_964622215.1 uncultured Caldilineaceae bacterium | reverse complement strand
CCGTCGGCGGTCTATCTACAGGAGAAGTATAATGCCAAAATTTGATTACATCCGTCCTACATCTTTGAATGAAGCGCTTGAATTGGTGAACGATTCAGCCTATGCCAGCCGGCTGCTGGCCGGCGGAACCGACTTTATGGTCCATTTGCACCACCATGAGCTGGGCTTTGACCGGGTTATCGACATCAGCTTGCTGCCCGAACTCAAAATTGTTAGCCGCCAGGGTGAGACTATTTGCCTGGGCAGCGGCGTCACCTTCGCCGAAGCCATCGAGAACGAACTGCTACAACAGGCTGTACCCTTTCTGGTCGAGGCATGCCGCCAGGTAGGCGGTCCCCAGATTCGGAATATGGGCACTTTGGGCGGCAATGTGGTGAACGCTGCCGCTTGCGCCGACAGCCTGCCGGTTTTGGTCTGTTTGGATGCGGTCGCTCATCTGCGCAGCGTGGGCAAAGAACGGCAAGTTCCCCTGGCCGAATTCATCGTTAAGCCCAACCAAACCCGGCTCGAACAGGCCGAAATCCTGACCCACTTTAGTTTTCAAGCGCCTCCGGCCGGGACTAAAACGACTTTTATAAAATTGGGCCGGCGCAATGCCCAGGCCATTTCCCGGCTGACGATGGCGGTAATGGGCCGGGTGGATGCGGCCGGTTTGATTGATTTCCTGCACTTGGCGCCGGGCGCGGCTACCCCCCAAATTATACGCTTTCGCCAGGTGGAAGAACAGTTGCTCGGCCAACCCCCTACCGAGGAGCGGCTCACTGCGGCGGGCCGCCAGGTGGCCGAGACGATGATTGGGATCACCGGGCGGCGCTGGTCAACTAAATACAAAGAACCGGTCATCGCCGTGCTGGCCGAACGGGCGCTGCGGCGTATCTTTCTAAGTTAAGGCTTGATGTACTTCAAGAAAGGATGCTTATGATCGTCGAATTCACTTTAAACAACCAACCGGTCAGGATAGATACCCCTCCTGATATCACACTCCTGGCTTTACTGCGTGATCACCTGAACCTGACCGGCACTAAAGAAGGGTGCGAAGTCGGCGAATGTGGGGCCTGTGCCGTGCTCCTCGACGACCGGCTGGTGAACAGTTGCCTGCTGCTGGCCCCCCAGGTTGCCGGACGCCGGCTCATCACCATTGAAGGCATCCGGGCCGCCGATGGCGGCCCTAATGATTTACAGCAAAATTTTATCGAGTATGGCGCGGTCCAATGCGGTTTCTGCATCCCCGGTATGGTGCTGGCGAGTGAAGCGCTGCTCCTGCGGAACCTGGAACCCACCCGTGAAGAAATCCGGGTAGCCCTGACCGGCAATCTTTGTCGCTGTACCGGCTACCAGCAAATTGTGGATGCTGTTGAAGCTACCGCCCGGCAGCGGCTGGCGCAGAAAAACGGAGCAAAAACAAGATGAGACACTTACAATATGTCGGCAAACCGGCCCGCCGGGTTGATGCCCTGGAAAAAGTGCTGGGTACGGCCAAGTACCTGGGAGATATGAAACTGCCGGGCATGCTCTATGCCCGCGCCCTGCGCAGCGAAGTACCCCATGCCCGAATTGTTCGCCTGGATGTTTCTCCGGCCCTGCAAGTGCCTGGAGTTAAAGCGGTGATTACCAGCGCCGATTTTGTCGAGCATAGCCTCTACGGTTTCCCGGTGAAGGATAAATATATGCTCGCCTACCAGAAGGTGCGCTACGTGGGTGAAGCGATTGCCGCCGTAGCCGCCGAGACTCCGGAGGCCGCTCTGGCCGGGGTGAAGGCCATCGTATGCGAGCTAGAATCCCTGCCAAGCCTGTTCGACTCGGAACAGGCTCTTCTGCCCGATGCGCCCCAGGTGGGGCCAGACCGGGCGGGTGGCCGGCATCCTAATTTTCTGGACAGCTCGATTGTGCGCAAGAGCGACGCTGCGGCGTTGTGGCAAACATGCGCCATCCAACTTAATGAACATTACAGTGTTCTCCCCCAGGAGCATGCTTACCTGGAAACCGAGGGCGCTCTGGCCGTTCCCACTACCGAGGGTGGCGTGGTGGTCTATTGTTCCAACCAAAGCCCCTTTGTCAACCAGGGCAACCTGGCCATGGTGCTGGGCCTGCCGCACGAGCGAGTACGCAGCATCCAACCACCAGTCGGCGGCTCTTTTGGCGGCAAAGATGATCTAAATTACGAATCCTCGGCCCAGGTAGCCGCGCTGGCCTTAAAAACCGGCTGTCCGGTACGGATGACCTTTTCGCGGGATGAGTCGATGGTCGCCAGCTATAAGCGGGATGGCATGAAGATGCACATTCAACTGGGCGCTGACGCCAATGGAACGCTGCGGGCCTGCAAATTTTTCGGCTTGCTCGACTCAGGGGCCTATGCCTCGGAAAGTCCCTTCACCGGCTGGCGCGCTTCCATTCACGCCATGGGGGCCTATCGTTATGATGCCTGCGATGTAGACATAACCAGTGTTTATACAAATAATGGCTACGCCGGGGCTTTTCGGGGTTTTGGTAATACCGAAGTTTGCTCGGCGATTGAACAGGCTATTGACGAAATAGCGGAAAAGGTGGGGCTGGACCCCATCGACTTCCGGCTCAAGAACTGCCTTCGCCTGGGCGACGAAACACCCCACGGCCAGCTATTGACCGAGTCGGTCAGCCTGGTGGAGTGCCTCAACGACGTGCGCCGGCGCTCGGATTGGGACCGCAAGCGGCGCGAATTTGCCGCTCACAATGCCGCCTCCCCTCTCAAGAAAGGGATCGGCGTGGCCGCCCTGTTCCACGGCCTGTCGCTGGGCGCGGAGGGCGAGGATCAAGCCTCCGCCACTATCGAGATCAACCGGGATTATACCATCAGCCTGACCTCCGGCCTGACCGACTACGGCACCGGTTCGCGCACCGTCTACACCCTGATCACCGCCGAAGTCCTGGGTGTATCCCCGGATCGAATTTCGATACACCGGCCCGACACCAATACGGCTATCGATTCGGGGCCAACCGTAGCCAGCCGCGCTTCGGTGCTGGGGGGGAATGCGGCCAGGGTGGCGGCCGGCAACTTGGCCCAAACACTTGATAACGCGGCGGCCAGTTTGCTCGGCTGCTCGATAGGGCAACTGGTCCGCGAGGGGGAATATTACATCGGCCCGCAAGAACAGCCGGTTACCTGGGAGGCTGTGGTGGATCACGCCCGGGCGATGGGCCTGGTTTTATCGGCTCATGGCCAGTGGCACGCGCCTCACATTCAGTGGGATCACCATAACGGGCGGGGCACTCCCTATTTTGCTTACCACTTTGCCGCCCAGGTGGCCGAAGTGCAGGTGGATACCGGATCCGGTAAAATTGATGTGGTGAACATCTGGGCGGCCCACGATGCCGGGAAGGTGCTGTTCCCGCAAGGAGCTTACGGGCAGGTTTACGGCGGGATTACCCAGGGCCTGGGCTACGCCCTCCTGGAACGGATTGACTACGATAACGGCTTCATCCAAAACACCAACTTCGACGAATATCTTATTCCCACGGCGATGGATGTGCCCGACATTCAGGCCAACATCCTGGAACACAGCTTTTCGGCCGGCCCATTTGGGGCCAAAAACATTGCCGAGCCAGCCATGGTGCCTACAGCTCCGGCCATCCTGAATGCTATGGCCCACGCCTTGGGCCGGCGCATCCGCGATCTCCCGGCTAACCTGGAACGGGTGGTGCTGGGTTATGATCTGCGCAAAGCGGGATCCGACCGGGCCTGTAAATTGGGCTTATGGACGGAGTAAGGAAATAGATTAGCCTTGAAAAGGTTAATTGTCGGTCTTTCAGGGGCCAGTGGGGTGATTTACGGGATTCGCTTATTGGAGGTATTAGCCGGCGTAGCCGAGGTGGAAACCCACCTGATTATGAGTAACACCGCCAAGCAGACGATCCTGTTAGAGACAGATTACACCATTGATAAGGTAGCCGCGCTGGCGAATAAGGTCCACCGCCTTGATGATATGGCCGCGTCCATCTCGTCAGGTTCTCATAAAACCATGGGGATGGTGGTCATTCCCTGTTCTGTAAAAACCCTGTCCGGCATTGCTCATAGTTATAGCAGCAATTTGCTCTTACGAGCCGCCGATGTCGTGTTGAAAGAGCGGCGTAAATTGGTGCTGGTTCTGCGTGAGACCCCCCTACACCTGGGTCACATCCGGCTGATGGTCCAGGCCACTCAACTGGGGGCTATTCTGATGCCCCCCATGCCGGCCTTTTATCATCACCCCAAGACTTTGGATGATATTATCAATCAGACCGTCAACCGGGTTTTAGATGTATTAGAGATTGAACTGGATGTAGATCTATTTCAACGCTGGCAGGGACCTGAGTAACCGTCCTCATAAGAATCAATGCTTATAATACCAGTTATGTTTTCCAATAGCTTTCGCCTTTACCTAAAGGCCATTAAGTTTTGAATAGATGTAAAAAGAGGGTCGGCCTATTATGGGCTGGCCTTTTTTGTTTGTGAGGATTGTCGCCAGAGAGGAGGGTATGATAGAATAGGGAGACGATCTGAGGTAATATCTCTGCCTAAATGGAATATGTAGAATGGCCTAAAAACTGGATTAGATTACCAGGACAGTTTGCCGTTTTTCTGGCTGGTGGAGCTTGTATGCAATTTGAGGACATCTTTCTGTTTCTATTTCCAATCTTCTTTATCGGGATGTGGGTTGTTGTATCCTTTCTTCTTGCTGTCATCGGCGGTTGGTCACGCCTGGCAGAGTATTATCAATCCCAAACCGATTTCTCAGGAAAGAAGTGGCATTTTCAGAGTGGGCGTTTAGGATTAGTAAACTATAGTGGTTCTTTAACCCTTGGCTCAAATTATTATGGCTTATACCTGGCTGTGTTCCCCCTCTTTCGGGTGGGACATCCACCTTTGTTAATCCCGTGGAGTGATGTAACGATTGCTGAACACAGAGGATGGCTATTTTCCTATCGAGAATTCGCCTTTACTAGAGTTCCCACGGTCAAACTTCGTGTGCTGCGAAGCTTGGGGGATAAGCTTACATCGGCCCAAACTGATTCGTTTTAGGGTACCAGCATAATTTAGAGGAGGAGCCATATTCTCAGGAATATCCTCACCCCAGGCTCCGCCGGTAATCACCCGGCCTGTGGGTTTTACTGCTTCATCAATCTCGAAAAGTATGGGTATTCCCGGCACCACGAAATCTGTCTGGGATAGCTGCCCTTTCCACTCATCCAGGTTGAAGAGAAGCCCTGGTCGTTAATGGTGAAAATTATAACACTTATCTGAGCAAATTTGGAGGAATTAAAGTCAATGAGCAGGCTTGTACTCGCTTGACTCCTCATCCTTTATCGTAGACAATGGAGTTAAATCAATTTCCCTAAATCCAAAGGAGTGAAACGATGGATCCTGTTAGCACCGCCATCATTGTGGCTCTGACCGCCAGTGTGACCAAAGAAGCCGGAAAAGAACCGGACGGCGACACCTACAAAGCCCTCAAAGCTGCCTTACAGAAAAAATGTGGGGTAGACAGCAGCCTGGTGGAAGCGGTGGAACACCTGGAGAAGAAACCCGAGGCCAAAGCACGCCAGGCCGGAGTAGAGGAAGAAGTTAAAGCGGCTAAAGCCGACCAGGATCCGGAGATACTGGCCGCAGCCCAGGAACTCCTGGCCAAAGCCCAGCCCGGCGGGGTCGAGTGGGGCGACGTGGCTATTGTGGGCGATGGCAATGTTGTTTATGCTACTCCGCGCCCTCGTATTCCGCTCCAACGCCCGGCCCGCGCCGCCCACTTCACCGACCGCAAAGACGAGCTGGCCAGGCTGCTGGCCGATTTGCAACCGGGTCGGGTGGTGACCCTGTGCGGGCCGGACGGGATTGGCAAGACTGCCCTGGCGGCTGAGGTGGTGTGGAGTTTGGCCCCTCACCAGGGTGAGCCGCCTGACCGTTTCCCCGACGGCGTTATTTTCCACACCTTCTATGGCCAACCCGACCCGACCCTGGCCCTGGAACACATTGTCCGCAGTTTTGGCGAGGAACCAAAGCCAACCCCGGCTGAGGCGGCTCTGCGGATTCTGGCCGGGCGGCAAGTGCTGCTTATTCTGGACGGAACGGAGGAGGCTAAAAACCTGAGGGAAGTACAGCGAGTGACCGGGGGCTGTGGGGTTCTGGTGACCAGCCACGACCGAGCCGATGCGCCCGACCCGACCCAACGCCTGGATGTACGGCCCCTGCCGCTGGCCGAAGCGGTGCAACTGCTGCAAGTTCTGGCTCCCGACCAGATCGAGGCTGAACCAGCCGCCCGGCGTATTTGTGAAGTGGTGGCTGGTGTGCCGCTAGCGGTGCAATTGGTGGGACATTACCTGAGCGCCAACGAGGAACCCGCTGCCGAGTACCTGGAGTGGCTGGAAACCACGCCGATAGCCGCCCTGAGCCATGGTGAGCATCGGGAAGAGAGCGTAGGCGTTTTGCTTCAGCACAGCCTGGCCCAGGTGAGTGAGGCGGCATGTGAAGTACTGGGCGTGGCAGGGCTGCTGGCGTTGGCTCCGTTTGGCCAGGAGGTAGTGAGCGCGGCGCTGGAACTGGACGAGGGGCAGGTGCGCAAACCTTTGGGCGAACTGATCAGCCTTGGCCTGCTGCAAAAAGAGACAATTCATCCTTCACACAAAGCGTTCATCCTTCATCCTTACACCGTAAGCCACGCGCTTATTCATACTTATGCCCGGGAGGAGATGCAGCCGGAAGCGGCGACGGTACGGCGGCTGGCAGAATATTACACGGCGTTGGCCGAGGTGGAGAGTGCGAAGGGACTGGAAGGCTACCACCGGCTGGATGGGGAGCGGGCGCACTTGATGCGGGTGTTGGCCGGGTGTGGGGAGCGCGAAGAGTGGGAGGCGGTGCGAAGCCTGGTGTGGGCGGTGGAGGATTACCTGGACCTATGCGATTACTCGACGGAGCGGGTGCAGGCGCTTGAGTTCGGAGTTCGGGCTGCTCAGGCGCTGGGCCATCACCACAATGAAGAGGCGTTCATGGGCAACTTGGGGAACGCCTACAGCGCCCTGGGGCAGGTGGAGAAAGCGATTGGCTACTACGAGCAGGGCTTGACCATTGCTCAGAAGATTGGCGACCGGCGCGGGCAGGGTAATCATTTAGGCAACCTGG
>CAZUNT010000120.1:0-14408 GCA_964622215.1 uncultured Caldilineaceae bacterium | reverse complement strand
GCGATTGGCTACTACGAGCAGGGCTTGACCATTGCTCAGAAGATTGGCGACCGGCTTAATGAGGCTATTCACTCCCACAACATTGGCGAACTTTATAAAGACCAGGGTAACCTCCTCCTGGCCCGGCAACACCTCCGGCAAGCCCAGGCTATCTTTGAGGAAATTAAATCCCCCTACGCCGAAGAGTCTCGCAAATTACTGGCCGAACTGGAAAATAACGACACTGATCACTAAAGGTGACGCCAATGACCGACTTCAAAACTCGGCGATTTGCCCCTGGCTCTACATGTGGCCGGTAGTTACCTGGAAACCTTTCGAGATAACCCGGAGTTGGGCCACCCGGCCAACTTCCTGGCCGAATTACGCGATACCCACCCTTTCCACTTTCGCTAAGAATAGCCGCCCCAACACTACCAGCTTCAGCCTCTCCTGAAAGCTGACGGGGGTTGGTGACATATCGTGCCTTTCTCTTGGCTCAGAAATATCGCACCCTGCTGGGTCTTCTCGATACGGTTACCGGGACCTCAACCCGACTCCCCGCCCATCTTTGTCAAGATGGGTCTTACCCGGTCAGCATTACCGGTTCAGTCTCACAGAGTTAACTCACCGCGCACAATCGTAACCGCTGCGCCGCCTACCCTGACCGTCTCAATATCGTCACGTGAGCCAATAATTTCTACGGTGGCCTGACCAGGCCGCCCCATCCAGTGTCCTTGCTCTGCGATAAACATAGGCTGGTCAATCAACCCGTAGCGCCACAGATAAGCCGCCATGCCGCCTGTGGCCGAGCCGGTAAAGGGGTCTTCCATCGTATCAGGGGGTGTCCCAAAGTGGCGGGCAAAGGTTTGTCCGGCCTCGGTTAGGCCGCCCAGGCAGAACAGATGGGGACTAAAGAAACCGGCTGTGGCTCGAAACTTGCTATAAGCCGGAATATCGAGCTGAACCCGGCGCAGGGGCTCCAAGTCTCGTAGAGGGATCATAAGTTGAGGGGTTCCCGTACTGACCGTTTGAATCGGTGCATGTTTCAGAACATCGTCGGCGGTCAGGCCAAAGAGCGGTAAAACATCGGCCGGGGCATAGGTATCCAAGAAACGGGGTTTCTTCTGGTTCATGATGATTTGCTGCACCTTCCCCCGGCTGGCCTGAATCTCTACCGGAATCGGTCCCACCTGGAGTTCGAGCGTCACTTGGGTCCGGTTGCCGGTCAGAGATAGCCGTCCCGAATCGACCAAGGCAAAGATGGTAGCGATGGTTGGATGACCGGCCATGGGAATTTCTTCGGCCGGGGTGAAGTAACGGGCGCCCACATCGGCCACGCTGGAATGGCGGACGAAGCTGGTTTCAGACAGGTTCATTTCGCGGGCGATAGCCAACATAGTCGCATCGTCAAGGGTATCGGTATCGAATAAGATGGCACAGGGGTTGCCGCCCAAAGGACGGTCAGTGAACGCGTCAACCTGCATAAAAGGAAATGTTGGCATCTAAATCTCCTATTCCTCCTTCGTTTACGGTCAAGATACGGCCCTAATTATAAAAAGGCATGTTCAAAGTCATTGATACCCTGGTTCACCCCTTTTTTCGTGACCTTCGTTCTTTTCGCTCCCTTCGTGATCCCATTTCTGCTAGAGCTAATTGCCGCCAGGAACCAGGATACTAATTCGACGTGGTTCTGACTCAAGGTTTAGCCATTTGTATTCCGGGTCAGTTTGCACGACCCCCACAGACCACAGGTAATTTGAGCTGGTACTCATGATGCCGGGAGTGCTTAGTTTAAGAGTGACAGCATATTGATACTCACCCAGCGGAACAAAGGTGGGATTGTGTTTTAACTCTTTGGCGTCATAAACCCCTTGCGGATCATCACCCTCCAGCCAAACCCGAATCTCAAAGCTCAATTGGTCGGTTAGTTCGCCCGGCCATTCCCAGATAAAGGTAACTTCCTGGGCGTTATGCTGGCTCTGGTCAAGCTCGTAAGGTTGAGGTTCAATCAGCCGTGGGGGCAGGTAGCCAGCGGGAGTGATAACCTCGGTTGGGGTAACCGGTGGGGTTGCGGTTGCCGTAGGGGGCGGCGTAGCCGTAGGAGGGAGGGTAGGTGAGCTGAGTGGTCCGCGGGTTACGGTTGGGATCAGGGCTTCAGCCGGGGTAGGTTCTGCCTGGGTAGTGGTTGATTCAGGGGTATAAGTGGCGGTGGCTTTTTCAAGCACGGCCACGGAAACCCCGGTTGGCTTAGAATCGATCACCGCTACGTCCGTTGGCTTCATTTCGGTAGGAGGAGGGAGAGCGCTGGTGAGTGGGTTCGCGCCTGAACTATTCAGGCTAAAAAATGCCAGGGACAAGCCGGCAATTACCAAGAGGGCCGCGATCAAGCTCCCCCCGATCAGCCAGAGCAAGCGGGGCGGCCTAGCCGGAGCGGCCAGCCCGGTGAGCGCCGGTGTAACCCGAGTTGGCTCTGATTCACCCCCCGGTATCTTGATCAAAATCGAAGTGATGTTATCATTGCCGCCTTCTACTAAAACCTTTTGCCCATCTTTGTAAAATTCTTTCGTCCCATTCGCCTGAGCAATCAGATAGGATAGGGCTTGTTGAGGCGGATAAGCACTTAAAGTATGCTCGATTTCCTCCGGTTTAACTTCGCCGCTGAGACCATCAGAGCACAACAGGAGCAAGTCACCCGGCTCTAACCCGTACCGTTGTATCTCCGGCTCGGCGGTGGCGCGGCGAACGGTTAGGGCATTGGTCACGCGAGATCGTTCGGGGTGAAAACGTAATTGGTCCCAGGTAATTTGCCCGGCCTCAATCAGCGGCCATACTTTGGAATGATCCCGGGTCAACTGTTGCAGTCGGCCCTGTCGCAGCAAGTAAACCCGGCTGTCCCCGGCCCAGGCCACCCAGACCTCGCCCTGTTGGTTAACTTCGTCATACTTAACCACGACAATGGCGACCGTAGTGCCCATATTTTCCAGTTCGGATGATTGAGCGGCTTGGGCTTGAAGCTGGCGATGGGCATGCCGGATAGCCAGATTTAGGCGATCCCCGATGTCGGCAACCTCATTTCCCAGGGCGTAATATTGGCTGGGGATTTCTCTTACCGCCAACTGGCTGGCCACATCCCCTGCCCCGTGACCGCCCATCCCATCGGCCACGATAAACAGCATTCCATCAGGGTCATCAGGTCGATGGTCATGCTGATTCAATCTGGGCCAGAAACTGTCCTCGTTGACCCGGCGTTTATTGCCAATGTTTGTTTCGCTTACAAATACAAGGCCCACTGTAAGTTACCCCTCATACGCCGTCACCAGGCTCAATTGGTGAAGAAGATGCGATAGGGTGGGAAAATTTTTGGTTCATAAGGCTCCAGTTGCACCAGGGCCACATCCCAGCGAAACCGCCCTTCGGTCGAACCTTCAAAACCGGGAACCGTCTTGATCCCGCCAATGGTAAAACTGCGAATGCCAGTGGTGGGGTCGCAGCTTATGTTTTGTTTTTGGGCTTTGGCATCCATGGCCCCTCGTGGGCCGGCGGCGTTATTATCGCGCCAGACTCTAATTTCAAAGGCGTAGCCATCCGGCGGCTCCACGCAGCCTTTATTTTCCAACCACCGCCACTTAAATTCTACCGTGTCGCCAATCTGCATGTTATCATCTGGGGCGATCAGTTCAATCGTGCCATCAATGGAACCCTGCTGGCTCGCTTTTTGAGGACGAAGCGCCGGTGGTGTGGGAGTATTGGCCGGGGCGCGGGTGACCGTAGCCACCACAGCCAAGGAGTCACTCGACTGGGCGGCAGGCAAAGCTGTTGGCGTTGAGGTACGGGTTGGCACAATGACCACCACCCCCGGCAAGGAAGTTGGCTGTTCAGGGGCGGGGGTTGCGGTGAGGGTGGGGGTGGACAAAGAGACTACAGCCGGTGGATTAGTTCTGGACCATAAGTAAATACCAAGTCCAATCATAACCAAAGCCAGCAATATTCCGACCCCGGCCAGAAGCAACAGCAGCATTTTGGGGCCGAGTGGGCGAGAAGCGATTGGGACGCGATCATTCTTAGAAGTCATATAAAGTCCGGTTGGGATCGTCATCCTCGTCCTTTGAACGAGAGTCGCCCTGGTCAAAGGAGTCGTCCAGGGTCTCGTTAATAGATCGAGGCACAAAAAACTCAAACTTAAATTTAACCCGAGGCCCAATCGCCACTTCAGCGCCATTTTGGAGGGCTATTTCCTGAAAAGGCGTAAGTTTCATGCCATTAACTTTAGTGCCGGTGGACGACTTCAAATCTTGAATAAAAAACTGGCGGTCGTGATAAACGATTTTGGCATGGGCACGGGACACTTCTTTATCTTTAATCGGAATATCGTTGACTGTCTCCTGGGGCGTATTCCGGCCAATTTTTGTTTCGAGCTTTTGCAAGCCGAATACATTCTGCTCCACCACCTGCTGACCATCGAGCACCACCAGCTTGGCCCGGCGAGCCACCAGTTCCCGTGGATCGGCCGGTAGGGGCTGCAGCGAGGGAGGCGGCTGAACTTCAGGCGGTTCTGGCGCCAGGCTTGTTTTAATGACCGGCTGCGGCGGGGGAGGCGGTGAGACGGGGGGAGGCGTTACGGCCGGGCGTTTGGCATAAACAAAAAGCACATAAGCAATCAGACCGACCAAAAGAATCAATAACAACAGGCCTGCCAGGATAAGCGCGAGCGAGATGAACGGGATACTTCCGCTCAAGCCGGAACCGGCTGGGGTTGGGGCGACAGTAGGTGAGGTAGGCGTGGGAGGGATGGTTGGTATAGGCGTAGGCAGCAGACTCAGGGTTAACTCGACTTCAGCCGAGGCCGTGACTCCGTTTTTATCCGTAGCCTCAACCCGAATGCCATGTTTGCCTGAACCGAGTTGGGCCAGATTTAGCTCGAAGCGATCAAAGGGGGGAGCAATTTTTTGTTGATCCAGTTTGTTGTTGATAAAAAGCTCGGCCTTGGTCAAGGATACCTCTGCCGGTACGTTGACCTTAACTTCCAATTTGCCCTCGTCTAGCTTTTGGTCGACAGATAGGTCAATGGCAAATTGAGGTAAGGGGGTTGGCGTCGGCTGTATCGCAACGGGAATGAGCACCTGGCGGCGGTCGGTACCCTGGGAGCTATTCTCGGTGATGGTAAGGCGGGCCGGGCCGCTAGGGGCCTGGGTAACATAGCTGATTTCATACCGGTTCTTGAGTTGTTCCAACAATAGTGTCAGCAGATTGGCGAGCGTGGTAGAGTCTGAGGCCAACAGGCTGCGCCCACCGCTGCGTTGGCTTAACCCTGTTAGCTCTTCTTGATTCACGGCTTCGCCAAAACCAACACTAAAGATAGGAACTGAATTGCCCACAGTTGTAGCGGCTTGAAGCACGTCATCTGAGGTAGTGCTGCTACACGGCTCACCAACCGGCCCGTTGGGATTGCCGGTGACGACGACGATAATCCGCTCACCTGGTTTTGCCAGCGCATCTTCCAGTGTTGTCAGCAGCGCATCATACAGGCAGGAGGCTTTAGCCTCGGTGGCATCTAGTTTGACAATACCCTGGTCAATTGCCAGGTTGTGATCGTAGGTAAAATCCTGCTGGCGGCGGGCTTGGGCGTCGTAAGCGTAGATCGCCACCTGGTCTTTTTCTCCCAAAGCGTCGATAAAAGCGATGGCGGCATCCTTCACTGCATCAATCGCCCGGACGCCGGCAGGCCCGGGTTGGGCCATGCTGCTGCTGGTATCAATCAGCAGCGTGATCGTCATAGGCGCGGTGGACAGCGTCACGTTTAAGGCTGACTTTTCGACGGGCGTGTTGTTCTCAAAAACAGAAAATTCGGCTGTGGTGAGGCGCGTGTAAGGCTGTCCTTCCGGGTTCGTGACCGAAACAAAGGCCGAAACCCTCACCTCACCGCTGTCCAGGACTGTGGCTTCGACGTAGTTAATGATTACATCGCCATCCGGGGCCTGGGCGAGGGCAAAAAGAGGCGACCAAAGAGCCATAAGAACTAACGTTATAAGCTTGAATATGAAACCGGCGAATCTAGCCATTTACTTTTCCCTTTATTGGGGTTCAAGCTCAAGGCGAGTTTGCTGCCCCAAGCGCACTACGGTCAAGCCGCTCACAGGCATTGGCGTCCGCGGGGGCAAGCGGATCTCTCCAATGAAAGTACCATTGCGGCTTTCCAGGTCGGTTACAAAGAACTGGCCCTCACGCAGCGTAATCTCGACATGTTGGCGCGAAATACGCTGATCCGGAATATTAAAATTGCTGTCATTACGGCCAATAACAAAGGGAAAAGTGGTAATGAACTTATCTTTCTCCGGGGGAGACGTGGGCGCTTCCAGTACTTTGAGTCGCAAACGCGGCTGGCGAGGTTTGGCCGGTTGGAGTGGCAGCGGCGCAATTTTGGGGGCCGGATTGGCCAACATTGTTTGATCAATGGGAGGGCGTGGCAAGGGCGAGGGCAGTGTTTCTTTCTTGGCCGGCCGGTTCCAGTAGATGACCACGGCGGTTACGCTCAAAATGATGATCACAATGCTGACCCAAACCACCGGGTTTTGCAAAGCCGACCAGATTCGGGCTAACAGGCCGGGGGGAGCGACGGGTACAACTTTAAATTCATAGGGGTCGGTTTCCAGGCGTCGCCCATCTTTGGTGGTTAGGAAAAGATTCAAGCGATAACTTCGCTCTTCCTGGGCCTGTTGAATCACATCGGGCAAATCTTCTTCAATACGATTACTGGAAAAAACATCGGCGAAATTATCGCCCACTTTGTTGCCGGTGACGGCATCAATAAGAAAACCTTCGTAGGTGTTTACTTCTCCGGCGCCATCGGGCAGGTCCAGGTCAACAATCAGTTTTTTGGTATCAAAGTTAGTGTTAACGGCGTTGACCTTAAATTTTAAGGCGGCGGCTTGAGGTGGTTCGTAAGTGAGTTCACCCGACTCGGCCAGATAGAGTTTATCCTCTTTGCCCTTGATAATCTGGCCATTTTTGTCGGTGGCTAAAATTCTAAACACATACTGGTGCCCGGTCTCGAACCCTTCCGGCTTAAGCTCGATCTTTGTGGCCGTAGCCGGGTCGAAGGGATGATCCGGCGGAATCTGGCCCAGCTTGGTATCCCAGGCTTGAACAATCACCTGCTGGACCGACTCGAGGCCGGACACACTCAGGGCCAACTTGTAAATATTTTGGGCGGCATCGTACGACACGCTCATAATTTGGATTTCCACCGGCGGGGGTGGGGCGGCATAATCGCGGTCGGAGAAAAAACTAAAGGTAGTCGTCAACGGGGTATCCAAATCGCGCAATTTTACGCTTAGAACGGCCTGGTTTTCTCCTTTACGGGCAAAAACGTTACCTTTAGCGACCAACTGGCTGTTTAAACCCGCCATAATCTCCTGGAACAGGCTCCCTAACTGGTCGGCGCTGCCCACGGCGGAAAAAGCAAAAGTTTCTTTAGACATACTCCGCAGTTCGTCTCGTTTGATGTTACTGCATTGGGCATCGGAGCAGAGGCCGATGGTATGGATGGGCGTGACAGGTGCGGCCGGACGGGTAGCCCGGTAGATGACATCATCATAAGTACGCTGGCTGCATGGCGTGCCATCTGCCCGCTCGTCTTTGCCGTCGGTAAATAGAATAATAGCCCGGCGCTCCTGGGGTTGTTTGATCGCTTCGTCCAGCAGTTCGATAGTTTTATACGTGGCGTTATAAAGGCAGGTAGGGGCATTGGGGTCGACGTTAACGGCGTCAACCGCGCTTTTAACCAGGCGGATGTCATTGGTAAAGTTTTCAATGGGGCGGAGGACATCATCTATGGATAACTCATTAAACTTAATGACCGCAAAGCGGGCATTGGGCGGGGGGTTGTCAAGAGCAGTTTTGGCGGCCTCGTGGGCCTGGGGCATGACATTCGTCATGCTGCCGCTGGCATCAAGCACGAGGGCAATATAAATAGGAGTTTGAGGCTTGGCAACGGTAGCCGGAACAGGGACGTTGTTGCCGCCGAGCAGTTGAATTTCCGCCGATTCGATATTGGGATCGGGAATGGGGCGACCACTGGGATCGATAACCGTAAAAAATACACTCAGGGCCAGGCTCTCATCCTGTGGCTCGGCCGCAGGGTAAATGACAATGACCCTCTCCTCCGGCGTTTGAGCCTGTGAAGATGAAGGCCACAAGAAACATGTTAAAACCAACAGGGACAAAGTGAATAACAATTTCCGGCCAACCATATCGCGCCGTTTCCCTCCTTATAGGCACCCTGGGGAATAGAATGCCAACGTGCAGCAACTCTATCTGGTTACGATCATACTCACACTACAATCATACTCGCAGCTTGGCTTTTTATCAAGTCTCTGGTAGCTTTAATATTATTAACAAACACTTTTTCTCCCTTCTTAAAGATGACTAAAAGGAATTACGAATATCGAGGTCTTAAAGCCTCAACCTGGGATCTTTTCCTGGGTGATACGTCTCATTGGGAAGATACACTTTTCTTCCGCGAGCTCATCGTTCGACACGGTCAGCCCATCTTGGAAGTAGGTTGTGGCACCGGACGCTTGTTGTTAGATTATCTTGCCGCCGGAATTGATATTGATGGGGTAGACAACTCGCCCGAAATGCTGGCTATTTGCCGCGATAAAGCCCAACGGCGGGGTTTGCAGCCGATCCTGTTTCAACAGGCGATGGAATCGCTGAACTTGCCACGCCAGTACCACCTTATCATTGTCCCGGCCAGTTCTTTTCAAGCTGTGACCGATCCGGTGTTGGCCCGGCAAGCCATGCAGCAATTTTTCGCTCACCTGGAGCCAAAAGGCATATTGGCTATACGATTTATGATCCTGTGGCAAGAGGGCGCCCCCCTGCAGACGGATTGGAAGTTGACCGGGGAAGGGGTTAGACCGGAAGATGGGGCCGTGGTCCGCCGCTGGTCACGGGCTGATTATGAGGTCGAAAATCAGCTAGAACATACCGAAGACCGCTACGAAGTGCTTCTCCAGGGCGAGATCAAGGCCACAGAACTCCATCACTGCTCACCCGCTAATCGCTGGTATACCCCGGTCCAGGCATTAAGTCTATACGAGGAAGCCGGTTTTACCCACCTTGATTTGTTAGAAGGGTCACAAACTCTACTCACCTCAGCGAAAGAATTAATCTTTACAGTATGTGGAGGAAAACCCGAGTAAGCCAATCCTTGTGAATTCTTTGACAAACCTCTTTTTCTGCCTTATACTCGCTTGTGATAACCCATTATTTCCACTCTTCGAAAGAACGTCTTATGCAAGTTATAACCTCAGTCCCTGAGCCGACGTCTTTGCGAAAAAAGCTTCAAGGCGGCTTCTGCCCCAAAACCTCCAGAAGTAGTTTCTCTATTTTTTATATCTATTCTGTATAGTCAGTCCCCCTAAACTTAAGGGGGATTGTTATTGTTCAAGACTATTACAAAAATAAGATGTAAGCATTGTTAGCCGAATGACTGTAAGCCAGTGAAGGAGAACCATACCTATGGGTGCTGACATCGTCCAGGCGAAATACGATGAATTAGAAATGATTGCTGCTCGCTTTGGTCAATGGGCTGACTGTAACGCCGACATGGATGGCCGGGTGCGGCAGGGTGTAGAGAAGCTCAGGCAGGGCGACTGGATAGGCAAAGGGTCCGCAGCCTTTTTCAAAGAAATAGATGCTGAGGTGCTGCCGGCGCTCAACCGGCTTACCCTGGCCTTACAGCAGAGCCAAAGTGTGGTTAATGAGATTATTTTCATTCTCCGCGAGGCTGAAGAAGAGGCGGCGGCTCCATTTCGGAATGGCGAGGGTGCTCCTTTTGGTTCTCAATCCACCCTATTTGCTCTTCCCGGCAGTTTCCCGGCAGGGGACTCGTCAGCTTCGCCGACTATACACCCAATACCCACACCTCCAGCCGGTGAGGGCAGCATCTGGCAACTGCGGCTGAAAGGTAACATTTGGGAATATGATGCTCTGCACAAACCTGGCAAATTTGATCCTGGACTTAAACTAACCGTGGGTTTAAAAGAAAGCTCGATTTGGGGGAGTCCAAAAGAGGATAGTCTTGCCGCTGTCGGTGGCTATGCTGAAGCAGGGGTCAAGGTGAACAAGGAAGGGGTTCTGATTGGCGCGGGTGGCGAGTTTTATGCAGTGAAGGGCGAGTGGGATACTGCTCTTGTAGGCAATAAAGAATACGGTTTGACGGGGGGATTTGGTTTTAAGGGCCTGAGTGCTGAAGGTATGGGGGGGATTCAGTTCGACGACAAAGGCAAAGGTCTCGGTGCGAGTATCGGTTTAAATGCTATTTCGATTGAGGGAAGTGCAGGGGCCAATGTCGCCGGAGTCAATGTAAGCGTCAAAGGCGAAGTGGGCTTAAAAGCCGAACTAGGCTTAAGAATAGGTCAGAAAACCGAGGTGAAGTTACCCTTCGTCACTTTTGGGTTTGAGTTTAAGGGTGGAGTTGACTAAGTTGATAAAATTTGATGACAGGGGTAGAGAATTATGAAAGAGTTTATTCTGAGTCAGGCCGAAATGTTAGCTCTGATGGCCGCGGTGAAGGCAGCTTTAATTCCAGGTATTGATAATGACCGCTTGATTCCAGACGCCCAAAATGAACAGCGCGAGCTGGCGCTTCAGGGACTTGAGCAGCTAAAACAGCAAGGTTTATTGCAGGTAGAGAACGATACCCACATCCTGAACGGCGATTTGGGTATGATGACCATCGCGCTGACCAATCCCCAGGTAATCACGTTTATCACTCGCGATACCCCCAGTGTAGGCCAACAACAATTTCTACATTATCGGGCTGACCCGGTACATGTTGAATTGACGATGCCTACGGAAGAGAGCTATCGTTTAGCCGCTATCCCCGACACCATCACGGCCCTGGCCCGTGTTCGCCAGATTCTGCCGGTTACTTTTGAAGACGATTTGCTCCAGGTACGACAAACTTTAGCTCAGGACGTATTCTTCCAGATCAAAACATGGGCCGAAACGCAGCAACAAGAAAGAGCACTAGAGACCTTGCAACAAGCTGGATTCCCCCTGGAAACGGCCAGGCGTTTCATCCAAACCCTTTACCAGCCGGAGCTGGGAGGGACAATAGCTTTCATGCGCATTCGTGAGCAACAAATCGTTGATGGGCGCAATCTGGCGCTGGTTCAGGATCAGCAAGTTGCCTGGCTCATTCGGCAGGTTACACCAGGTGAACCTGTTCTCCGTATCGAAACAGTTAATGCTAAAATGTACAGTACGGCCCTCCTTGATACTCTAAATAGCCTTTTCTCATCCGAAACATAGGATGAAATCCGCAAAATTTGAGGCTAGCTCAGTATGGAAGAGCTTATCGGCAAAACACTAGGCCAGTACGAGATCAGAGAGAAAATAGGCGAAGGCGGCATGGCCGAGGTTTTTAAAGCCTACCAGCCCAGCCTGAATCGCTTTGTGGCCGTCAAAATCTTAGCCCCTGCTGTGGCCGAGAAAAAGGGCTTTACCGAGCGTTTCCAGCGTGAAGCCCGTTCCGTAGCGCGTCTGAATCATCCCAATATCCTGGCGGTACACGACTTTGGCTTTCATGAGGGTTATAACTACCTGGTCATGCGTTATGTGGAGCACTCCCGAACCTTAGGTGACTTAATCGAAGAGGGCGCTCCGCTAGACAGGTTAATTGATTATATCCTCCAGGTGGCCGACGCCTTGAATTATGCCCACGAACAGGGCATTATCCATCGTGACGTTAAGCCAAGCAATATTCTGATAGACGGCAAATGGGCTTTGCTGAGTGATTTTGGCCTGGTCAAAATGAGCGAGTCTGTCACCCACCTGACCATCAGCGGCCATACTCTCGGCACGCCGGCTTACATGTCGCCCGAACAGGTGGAGGGAATCCACGTCGATCACCGGACCGATATTTATGCCCTGGGAATTATTCTCTACCGAATCCTGACCGGCACCATACCCCATGAAGCTCCCACGCCCATTGGGATGCTGGTCAAACGCCGGACGGAACCTGTTCCTCCGCCGCGCCGAATTAAACCCAACATCCCCAAGAGCCTGGAACAAGTCACCCTGCGCTCGCTGGCGATGAAGCCGGAAAATCGCTACAGCAGCGCCACGCACTTTGCCGAGGCGCTCAAAAAAGCTCAAACAGACTCTAGCCAGCGAGAAAAATTTAAAGGAGTTGACCAGGCCAAAGAGAACCTGGCCTCTGCCGGTGATGCAACCGTACCTCATCTCAGCGCTGTTGCCCCACGCCAATACCACGGCCTCATCATCGGCGGAGTGACAGCGGCTATGGTTGTTATAGGCATGGTTGTCTTTGCGCTGTTATCTTTGAGGGGCGGCAGTGACAACTCTGGGGTTCAGCTTACCCCTCAATTCACAACTTCAGCTAATGCCGGTATACCCGCCGTCACGGTTGAGACTGTTGCATCCACTCCTCCTATCGCAACACTTACACCTATTCCGCCGAGCCTCCCCCTGGCCATTGCTCAAACAAATCTGGAGATACGGAGCGGTCCCGGCGACGTTTATGACCTGCTGGGTCACTTACCGGCGGGGACAATGGCCGAAATTACAGGCCGGGATGAAACAGACCAATGGTGGCAGATCAGGACCGGCTTAAGCGCCGTCGGGGTGGGTTGGATTAAAGCAGGGACCGCTTTCACCAAAGCAACGGGCGCCCATAACATAACCGTTGCTATGGCCCCGCCGACTCCTACCGGCACGGCTACACCTGTCCTCGATACACCCACTCCAACGGTTACACCCATGCCCAATTCCCCTACCCCGACCGTCACATCCATGCCCAATTCCCCTACCCCGACCGTCACATCCATGCCCAATTCCCCTACTTCAAGTGCTACATCCACGCCACCCCCGACGTCTACTCCCAACCCTGTCAGGTTTACTGCCACACCTACGCCACCAGCGGAGTCGGTCACGACTGAAGCGCAGCCAAAGCCTACGGCGATCCAGTCTCCCCCCGGACCGGCCGGACAGTTTACGCTGATCAAACCCACGCTCGACGATACCAGCACCGGCCCAACCGAATTCGAGTGGCGGTGGGGTGGCTCAGTGGGGACAGACCAGGGTTTCGAGATCCGAGTCTGGCGCGAGGGCGAGCCGCCGGCGGGCGCTCACAACGCCGTCGAAGACAACAAAAACGGTCAGATAGCTGCGGTAGGTAACAACACCTACCGTACCACTATCAACATTAAGGATGCTGCCGGGGTGAAAGGCCGCGGCGGCGACTATCTTTGGACAGTGGTCTTGATCCAGGTAAGCCCCGCCTACAAGGATTTGGGGATACAAGCTCCATCCGGCCGCCTGCGCCTCGGCCTGGGCGGTGGTGGTGGTAGCGGTGGTGGCGGCGGTCCCACTTTTTAGGAAGAGCCAATGAAACACCCTGCCTTGGTCATATGGTCCGCGATTATGTTGCCGGTCCTCCTGCTCGGCGAGGCTAGCCCAAGCGTTTTCCAGGAATCCCACCGGGTCGTTTGGGCCGGCGAGCAACGGCTGATAGCTGCTCAAACCGTGTTGGGTGTTACGACCCGTGTCTCGGTCGCTTCCAGTGGAACACAGGGAAACGATGACTCCTGGCATCCATCCCTCTCTGCCGACGGGCGCTACGTGGCGTTCTACTCTTTAGCCAGCAACCTGGTCAGCAGTGATACCAACAGCATGCGCGACGTGTTTATCCGTGACCGGCAGACAGGCCAGACCAGCCGCGTCTCAGTTGCCTCCGATGGCGCACAGGGGGACAGGGGTTCCTACGACCCATCCCTCTCTGCCGATGGGCGTTACGTAACCTTCCACTCTTTCGCCAGCAACCTGGTCAGTGATGACACGAATACTGTAGCTGATGTGTTTGTTTACGACCGGCAGCTAGGGCAAACGACTCGTGTTTCAGTCGACTCTCATGGCGTCCAGGGAAATAATAACTCTTACTATCCATTCCTCTCCCCCGATGGGCATTACGTGCTCTTTCACTCTACTGCCAGCAACCTAGTCAGTAACGATACCAATGGTGCCTATGATGTGTTTGTTCATGACCGGCAGACAGGCCAGACCAGCCGCGTCTCAGTTGCCTCCGATGGTGCGCAGGGAAACAGTGATTCCTACAGCGCATCTCTCTCTACCAACGGACGCTATGTGGCGTTCGATTCCTCTGCCAGCAACCTGGTCAGCGACGACACGAATGGCACGATGGACGTGTTTGTGCACGACCGGCAAACGGGCCAGACCAGCCGCGTTTCGGTAGCCTCCGATGGCGCGCAGGGAAACAATGTTTCCTCCCATCCATCCCTCTCCCCCGATGGGCGCTACGTGGCGTTCGACTCCTCTGCCAGCAACTTGGTCGGCGGTGACACGAATGGCATACAAGATGTCTTTGTCCATGACCGGCAGAC
>CAZUNT010000119.1:10428-21904 GCA_964622215.1 uncultured Caldilineaceae bacterium | reverse complement strand
CCTCGTGCGCCGGTTGCTCAACCACCCAGCCGGTCAAGGGTGCAACTAGGGTGTGCTGATCGCGCTGCACCTGCAAAGCCGCCAGGTCGGCTTCGGCCTGTTTGACGGCTGCCTCGGCCACGGCGATTTGTTCCGGGCGAGCGCCGGCTCGTAGAATTTCGAGCTGAGCCTGGGCGACTTCGACCTGGGCGGTGGCGGTTTGATAAGCTGCTTCAGCCTGGGCAACCTTGACCTGGGCGGCCTGAGGGTCATTTCTGAGGGTGAGCAGATCTTGCAAGGTGGCCTGGGCGTCAACAAAGGCGGCCTGGGCGCTGTTCAAATTGACCCAGCGTTCCCATTCGTCGGCGGTGGCCAGGTTCCAGCCCATGCTGGCCTGCTGCTTGGTTCCCTCTGGAAACTCATAATGAGCCCGAATATCCTCGCCCGGCTGAGCATCGTCGATGTCTTCACGCAAATCAACGTTGGGAGGCAGCATGCCTTCACTGAAACCGGGCGGCAGCTTAAAGTGAAAATTACGCCCTTCCTCGATGATTTTGACCTGCTGAGCCTGCAAGTCATTCAGGGCCAGGGCAGCCTCTTTGAGGGGAATAGCCTGCTCGACCCTGAGTTCGGCCAGTTGCAGCGCCGTCTGCGCCGCCTCAATCTGGAGGTCCAACTCCTGGGGGTGGTCATGCAAGGTGAGCGCATCTTGCCAGAGCAGGTGGGCCGCCTCGGCCCCGGCTTCGGCCTGCTTGACCGCCGCTTCCGCTTTGGCAATTTCTTCAGGCCGGACCCCCGCTTCAAGCTTGGCCAGTTGGGCCTGGGCCGTGGCGACTTTGGCCTGGGCCTGGCGCAGTTGAGCCTCGAGCAGGGCCATATCTAATTCAACCAGGGTTTGCCCGGCCTGAACCAAATCCCCTTCCTCGACGGCCAGCCGGGTAATGCGTCCTTTGATTTCGGCAGCCACATTAACCTCTTCGGCCTCGATAAAGCCGGAGACACTGTAGCCGCCGCCGGCTTGGGCCTCGTCCAGCAAGCCCAGCCGGAGTTGAATTTGGGTCAACTGGTCGGGATGCTGTTGGAAATACCAGTAGCCCCACCCGGCCGCACTGAGTAATAAAAGAACTACGATGAGACGAATAATTTTGTGCTTCATGTTTATGTACCTCCAAATCGGGAGTAGGGAGTAGGCAGTAGGAAGTAGGGGAAACCCTTTACTGCCTACTCCTTACTCCTTACTGCCTACTGCCTACTGCTTACTGCCTCTCTTACCTTCCAACTACTTTCTCTGCCTCGCGGGCGCTGGAGATGAAGACATCTTCCAGCGAAGGGGCGATGCGTTCAACTGAAGTGACGGATATACCGTTATGGGTGAGCGTTTGTTTTATCAACGGAATGTGGGCCTGTCCATTCGTTGTTACCACGTGAATGAGCGAACCGTATAAGGCGACCTCTTCAAATAGATTGAGGTTACGCAGGATGGGAATAGCCCGGCCGGCGTCATCGCAGTCAATTTCGATTACATTGCCGTGCATCTGGGTGACTTTGATCTCTTCGGGTGAGCCTTTAGCCACCAAAGTGCCGCGTTGAATAAAGACCAGGTTCTGGCAGTGTTCAGCTTCATCCATATAATGCGTCGTGACCAGGATGGTCGTACCGACTTCGGCCAGTTCGTAGATCAACTCCCAGAAGGCCCGGCGGGAGATGGGATCGACCCCGGCCGTAGGTTCATCCAAGAAGAGCGCCTCCGGTTCGTGGATGATGGCCGCACCCAGGGCTAGGCGTTGCTTCCAACCGCCCGACAGGTTGCGGGTCAGCTCTCGCTCCCGGCCCACCAGTCCGGCCATCTTCAGGATATATTCCTTGCGCTCCTTCAACTTGCGCCCGCGCACCCCATAGACCCCTCCGTAAAAGTTCAGATTCTCGGCCACGGTCAGGTCGTTGTACAGGCTGAATTTCTGGCTCATATAGCCGATACGTTGGCGCATGGCTTCAGCCTCCTTGATCACATCGAAACCAACCACGTTGGCTGTGCCGCTGGTCGGGGTCAATAAGCCCAACAGCATGCGGATGGTGGTGGTTTTACCTGCCCCGTTTGGTCCCAAAAAGCCGAAGATTTCGCCTCGCCGCACTTCAAAACTGACGTTGTTGACGGCCACAAAGTGGCCAAATTTTTTGGTCAGGCCCAGCACTTCGATAGCCAGGCCGTTAGGGTTAGAACTTACTTCTGTCATCAGTACACCTTGTTTTAGGCGTTAAAGGTTAAAGGTTGAAGGTTGAAGGTTAACTTGCAACCTTTAACCTTTAACTTTCAACCTGCAACTTTCCAATGAGCGAGATAAACGCTTCTTCCATTCTCGGCACGGTCTGGCGGAAGTTGGCTATGCTGATTTGCTCGGCGGCCAGGGCAGCCTCAAGCTGAGGGTGGCGCTGGTCGAGGTGGTCAACAAAAACGTGCATCAGGTCGCCGTAGGTTTGCACCTCTAACACCCCTTCTTGCCGGTTCAAGATTTGATTGGCCTGACGTAGCAGTCCCACCCCAAACCAGCGGCTTGACTCAGGCTTAAATTCCATCAACTCACCCGGGATCAAAGCCTTGATCTGTTGAGGGGTGCCGCGTTCGATCAAGCGGCCGTTGTACATTAACCCCACCCGCGAACAGCGCTCGGCCTCGTCCATATAGGGTGTGCTGACAAGAATCGTCGTGCCCTCCACGTGCAGCCCGGCTAAGATGTCCCAGAACTCCCGCCGGGAGACCGGATCAACGCCGGTGGTGGGTTCGTCCAGGTAAAGAATGGCCGGGGAATGGATCAGGGCGCAGGCCAGCCCCAGCTTCTTCTTCATCCCGCCGGAGAGCCGCCCGGCAGGCCGGTTGGTGAACTCGGTCAGGCGGGCAAAGTTTAAGAGCCGCTCAATACGTTCCCGGCGGGTTTTGCCCCGCACCCCAAATACGTCGGCAAAAAAGTTGAGATTTTCCAGCACGGTCAGATCGCCATACAGGGCAAATTGTTGGGCCATGTAGCCGATATGTTCTTTAATCTTCTCCGCCTGCTTGCGCAGGTTGAACCCGGTAATGGTGGCGTTGCCGCCGGTCGGGTCCATAATGCCCGCCAGCATGCGAATAGCCGTGGTTTTACCCGCCCCATCCGGTCCCACCAGACCGAAGATTTCATTTTGTTTTATCTCCAATTCCAGGTTATCTACGGCGGTGATATGGCCGAAGCGTTTGGTCAACTTATCGGTTTTAATGATGGTTTCAGTGTGGTTCATATTTCCTCTTACACTAACCGGCGGCGTAAAAGTAAGATGCTTACGGTAAAGAGTATCCCACTCATCACAATGAGGGGGAAAAGTTGAGGAACTAGGGTTGGTAAATCCGCGCCCTTGGCAAACAATTCGCGAGTGATATTGATGAAATATTTCAACGGGATGAGGTTCGAGGCCCACTGAGCTGCCAAGGGCATAGTTTCTACCGGGGTCATAAACCCGCCCAGAATACCATAAACGGTAACCAGTAAAAAGATAGAGGGTAAAGCCTGGGCTTGGTTCCGTGACAGGGTAGAAATAAGGATGCCGATGCCCATTTCAGTCAGCATGTAAACTATCATTAAGACCATGTAGAGGGCTAAAGAGCCTCTCACCGAGATAGCAAAAATCCAGCTAGAAATCAAAAGCATCGCTGCTAGTTCAAAATAGCCAATCAAAATGATGGGGATTAGTTTACCGGCAATCAGTTCTACCGGACGTGTTGGCGAAACCATCAGATGCTCCAATGTTCCTCGTTCTCTTTCGCGCACAATACTCACGGCGGTAATAGATAAAACAACCAGGGCCAACATGGTGCCCAACAAGCCGGTTACATAAAAATCCTCACGGCGCAACTCTTGGTTATACCAGAGGCGCGTTTGGGCTGTTACCGGCAAAGGCTGGGATTGGTTCAGGTGATGGGTGATAAAGTGACTCATCACCTCCTGAGCGTAAGTGGCGGTATAGTTGGCTACGGCAGTGTTGCTGCCGTCAATCGCGGCGGCTACCACCGCCGCTTGGCCCTCTGGATGGACCAGCTTTTGCTCAAATCCCGCCGGAATTACAAAAAAAGCACTGACTTGATTACGGTCTAGCATAGTTTCAGCTTGAGCCAGATTAGAGAGTAAATGGGTTACATCAAAACCGCGTCCCTCATCAATGGCGGCGATCAAGCGGCGGCTGGCAGTGGTGTGGTCGGCGTCATAAACGGCTGCCGGTAGATTGACCACACTGCCGGAGGTGGCGTAACCCAACACAATCACTTCAGCCACCGGAATGAGTAAGACCATAGCCACAATTCCGGCATGCCGCCATAATTCTAAAAACTCTTTGAGGGCAATGTGACCGATCCGGTGAAGTGCCTGCATGAATTTACCTCAGCTTCTTTTTAAGGCGCAGATAGGCCAACAGGCTCATGACCGTCCCGGTAGCCAGCAGAGCCAGCATGTTGGGCCAAAATGTTTGCCAGCCCACGCCCTTGAGGAAAATACCCCGGGCAATCACCGTAAAATGAGTCGCCGGCATCAAAGCAGACTCTAGCTGTAACCAGGCCGGCATAGTAAAGACCGGAAAATAAATATCCGACAGATAAACCGGCATAATCCCAAACAACATAAACGTAACCGTCATAGCGGCATCTTGAGTATTAATAAATTGAGCCACAAAGACCCCAACACTGGTAATGGCAAAGAGATACAAAATATTCATAGCGATAAATAACCCCAGGTTGCCCCGGATAAACACCCCAAAAACCAGTTGGCTGATAGCTATAAACAGGCTTACATTAAACAGGCCCAACAGCAGGTACGGAAAGACGCGCCCTAACAACAACGGCCACCGGCCCACCGGAGTACAAATCAACATTTCCCACGTACCTCGTTCGTACTCGCGGCCAAAAGCCGCCGCTGCTCCCACCGCTGCGGTGCTTAAAACGATGCTCATTAACCCTGGTATGACACTAACCACAGTTTTGAGGCTGCTGTTGTAACGAATGCGCGGCTCCAGAACCAGGCGAACAGTGACGGAGCCTGTTTGGGCCAGAGCCTCCTGAGAAAGATTGTTCACCAGTGCCTCGACGTGGGTCTGGGCCAATTCCGCCACGTTAGGAGTGCTGCCGTCAATCAAGACCTGCACCTGGGTTGGTTCGCCCCGCTGCCAATGACGGCCATAGTCTGCCGGAATGACAAAAACCACTTTGACTTGACCTTCTTGCAGATAGGTTTCAGCCTGGTTACGGCTGGCGGCAAAATCGAGATCGAAAAAAGAGTCGTTTATCACCCTTTGGATAAAATCGCGGCTCTCCCGGCTGTTATCCTGGTCAACCACCACCGCCGCCACATTTTCAATATCTGCCGAAAGGGTGTAGGCCATAATCACCAGGGAGGCCATGCCGCCTGCCGTTAGGAGCAGCAGATACCAGATATCACGATAAAGCTGAACTACTTCATTGTGGGCAATGGCCCAAAATACTCTCATTGGTCCACTTCCCGTCTAGTTAGGAGGCCCTCAAAGACCAGTTGCTGCGATTGTTTAATCAGCTTGGTGGGGTTAATTATTTCCTTTCCTACCACAGCAGCTAACAAGGTGGTTCCATCCAGAATAACCAGAGGTAGTGCAGATAGGACATCTACGTCAACGGGCTTAAATTCCCCCGTTTGAATACCTCGGTTAAGAATATCTTTAAAGGGCTGCTGCATCGCCAGAAAAAATTCTTTGAAGGCAGCGGCGGCCTCCGGTTTACGCGAGATGTAGGCCCAGTACTCTACTAATACGGGTAGCAGGTCTTGGTCAATTTCAAAAAAACTCAGACCAATCTCGTTTATCAGCCAAAATTTGTCGGTAACCAGGGCCTCACTGGTAGATACCTGTTTCACCACCTCGATAACCTGCTCGCTCCAACGCCGGAGCACGGCCAAAAACAGTTCATCCTTGCTGCTAAAGTAGTGATACAGCGTTCCCTGGCTGACACCGGCGGCCTGGGCAATATCGGACATGCGGGTTCCGTAAAACCCCTGCCCGGCAAACACCTGCCGGGCAGCCTGCAAAATCTGGAGGAAACGCGCCTGGCGAATTTCTTCATTCTGGATTGTGGTACGGGGCATAGTATATCTTTGTCCTTTTTGTATATTTTTGATTGACTGACCAATCAATCAAAAATATACTACAGAAAGGTAGAGATTTATATAGTACCCGCGTCCTATGTTGTTAAAGAACAAACAGCTTAACTACGCTGTTTAATCCAATCTTCTTTGCAGGCGATTGATGACCAGGCCATAAAGTACGGCGCCAGCTATCGCCAGAATCGTCACTTCCAGCCATAGATCAGGCAGGGAGTACCCTTTGAGCATGATCCCGCGCACAATAGCATTGTAGTGCTTATTCGGCATCATATAAGCAGCTATCTGGGCCGCCGGCGGCATGTACTCTACCGGCAAAATCTGGCCGGACAGAATAACCTCCAACACCACGATGATAAATGCGCCCAAAAACCCCTGGCCCTGGGTTCGGGCCACCGCCGAGATAAGCAAGCCCCAGCCCATCTCGACAAAGATGTAGTAGCCGGTCAAGAGCAGCAGGAGAACCAGCGATCCTCGCATGGGTACTCGATAGTAAAAAACAATCAGCGCCAGCATCTCGATAAAGACCAGGAAGGTGATGGTCAGGCTTAGCAGGCTTTTGCCGACAACTAACTCCAGCGAGCGAAGCGGTGCGACCAACAGTTGTTCCAGGGTGCCGGCCTCTCGTTCTCGGATCAGGGTTAAGGCGGGCAGCAGCACGGCCAAAATGGCCAGGCCGCCGGCCATTTCCGCCGGAAGTTGAAAGACCTCGCGGCGCAAATCTTCATTAAACCACACCCTGGACCGTACCTCGACTTGCTGCCCCAGGGCATCCATGAGCGCCGCCCAGGAGGGTGTTCTATCCTCCGCCATTCGCCGGATATAAAAGTAACTCAGCCCTTCCAGGTAAGCCTGGGCCACCAGAGCGGTGGTGGTTTCGCTGCCGTCCAATAATACCTGGACTTTTGCCTCACCCTTTTCAAAATCAGTGGTAAAATTACGGGGGATGATTAACCCTACTTTGACCGCGCCTTGTTTCAGTAACGCCTCTAACTCAGCCTGGCTGCTGACGGAGTGGGTCAGATCGAAGCCGCGAGAATTGTGTAACATAGCCGCCAGGTGGCGGCTGGCCGAACTGCTGCTTTGGTCGTAAACCGCCGTAGGAATATGCATGACCCCGCGCACAACCATCTCGGCCACTGAGGTCAGGTTCCAAATAGGGAAGGCCAGGACAAAAATCAGGATCAGTTTGTAGCGCCAGAATTGCAGCGCTTCTTTCCAAATCAGGCTCCAGATGCGACCAAACATTTATGAATAAACTCCTCGTAAATAGACCGCTGACGGCAGACCGCCGACCGCCGAAAGACATTTTCGTTATCGGTGACATGCCTCAGGTTCGTGAACACTCTTCTTACCAGAGGCCCGGCAGCAGTCGATAACGCACTCGCCGGGCATAATCCTCGTAGCCGTCGAGTTCGGCGCGGAGCATGGAGTCTTCCAGCACCGTGCACGCGATCATCAATAACGCGGCTATGCCACCTGGAATAAGCGCCCAGAGCGAACCGAGCAGGAACGGCGTGGTCAACGATTGTATAATCGCGCCCACATAACCGGGATGGCGCACAAAACGGTAAGGCCCGGTCATGGCCTGAAAAATAACCGTCAAGATGACCTGGATGGCTTGTTGCACAATCTCGGCCTTTACAGTCGGAGCCAGTCGTTGCTGGTCAGGCGAAATACTTGTGTTCATGATTACTACCCCAAAACGGTTTTTACCTGGCGTTTGGCTAAACCAAGCCGGAAACCGCTGTCTAATTTTTTTCGTAGCCGCCACACGGCCAGGCTATTTAGCAGCAGGCCAAACCCCAGCAGATAAAGTCCATCGGGTAACAAAACCGGCCATTCAGCCCCTTTCAAAAAGATGCCCCGGGCGATGATGACGAAATGGGTGGCCGGCCAGAGCATCGCCTCTTGCCGCGCCTCGGGCGACATAGCGTGGATCGGGAAAAAGATGCCTGACTCGTTGATAGGCGGTAGGAGGAAAATCAAGCCGGCGATGATCAGCGCGGCCATCTGGGTGCGAACCAGGCTGGAAATCAACAGCCCAAGACCCAGGTTAGCCAGCAGAAACATGCCTGAAAACAGCACCAGGTTTACCACAGACCCTCGGAACGGGACGCCAAAGCCAAGCAGCCCAATCAGGGTGAAGAAAAAAATGTCCAGCAAACCGATCAGGAAATAAGGAATGACCTTGCCTACGAGCAATTGGTAACGCCGGATAGGGGTGGCCATCAGCCCTTCCAGGCTGCCTTGCTCTTTCTCGCGGGCGATGGACAGGGCCGCCGCCAGGGCCGGCATGGCCAGGACAATGGCCATCAGCCCCGGCAGGATGCTGTTGATTTCTTCCAGGTCGGGGTTGTACAGCGCCCGTACTCGGAATTCCAGCGGCAGGGTGTTTTGATCTCCGGCTTGGCCCAGGTGGGGCAACTGCTGCTCCAACAACTCGACTGAAAAACTGCCGGATAAGGCTTCGACATTGCCCACCACTTGATAGGTCGTATTCGGCTCCAGGCCATCCACAATGAGCTGGACGGCTACCGGCTCCCCCTGTCCGGCCTGGTCAAAGTTGGGCGGGATAATAACGGCTGCCCGCGCCTGGCCCGCCGTTACCCGGTCGCGCGCTTCCTCATAACTGTTGGCCCAGTACTTCAAGTCGAAAAACTCGTCGTTGGCCAGGCGCTCCAGGTAAGCCCGTGAAGCGGGGCTGCGATCCATATCCCAGGCCACCAGCGGCACGTGCTCGATGTCGGCAGAGAAAGTGTAAGCCATCAGCACCATCAACAGGGCTGCTCCTACAGTGACGCCAATGAGGGTCCAGGGATCACGTAGAACATGTCGAAATTCCTTACGCATAACTGCCAAGAGGCATTTCATGGTCCTTCATCCTTATCTTGGCTAATCCAAATAGTAGTTTGGCTACTTACTACTATCCATAATATAAACTACTATCGTCTGGTTGTCAAGGGGGGGCTAGACACAATTTATTTGATTTTTAAGGTACTGCGAAGTTAACTTACTCTAACTTTTTCTTAAACCGGGTAGCCGCCAGAACGACCACAATCGTACTGAAAATCAGCACTGCTACTACTTGTTCGAACAAAACTTCCAACCCTACCCCTTTTAAGATAATACCGCGCATGATGACCATAGCGTAGCGAGCCGGGACGATATACGTAATAAACTGTAACCAGCGCGGCATCGCCTCGATGGGGAACAGGAACCCGCTCAGGTAGACGGTCGGCAGCGCGGTAGCAATGGTCATCATCAAGGCTTCCTGCTGGGTGGTAGCGATAGTAGAGACCAAGATGCCTACTCCCAGGGAAGTCAATAGGAACATGGCAGCTAGCCCCAACAGTAGGGGGATACTGCCGTTAATCGGTATCCCAAAGAGCAGTACGCCAATCGTCAGCACCTCGACGACAACGACAAAAGAAATAACCACATAAGGCATCACCTTGGCCACCACCAGTTCTAGCGGCCGGATGGGGGTAATAATCAATTGTTCTATCGTCCCCAACTCACGCTCGCGGACAATAGAGGTGGCCGTAAAAAGGATGGTAAAGACAAAAAGCACCATCACGATCATGCCGGGGATCATAAAATAGGCGCTCTTCATATCAGGGTTGTACCAGACGCGGGACCTGACCTCGATCCCCGGCATCTCGTCTACCGGCCTGCCCACTTTTTTCTCGATGAGCTTGGCGGTGATGGACTGCCCCACACTTTGGGAGGCCGAAAAGATGGTGTTAGCTGCGGTTGGGTCTGAACCGTCGATCAAAAAGGCGACCTCGGCCTTTTCCTGAGCAGTCATTTTTTCGCCGTAACCGGCGGGGATCACCAGCGCCCCCCGCACGTCGCCGTGCTCGATCAAATAAATCAGTTCGTCCTCCCTGGCGACATACTTCACGATGTCAAAAGAGTTGGAGGCCCGGTAGGCTTCAATCAGCCGGCGGCTTTGTAAACTCTTATCGCCGTCATAAACGGCGGTACGCAGATGTTCAATGTCGGTGGTGGCGGCATAGCCCAGCAAGATCAGCATCACCAGCGGCATCACAATCATGATACCCAGGGTACGCGGATCACGCCGGATGTGGATAAATTCTTTGGAGACCAAATGTAAAAATCTGAATAACATAATTCACCGATTTACGATTTTGGATTTACGATTTACGATTGTGCTCAAAAATCGTAAATCGTAAATCGTAAATAAACTACTTACCCCAATTTTTTCTTAAAGCGGGTTGATGCCAGGGTAATAATGATAGCGGCAAAGATCAGGATGGCCCCTACCTGATCTCTCAAAATGTCCAGTCCAACTCCCTTCAGGAGGAGGCTGCGGACGATAATCAGGCCATATTTGGCCGGGATGACATAGCTGATAAGCTGCAATATCCGGGGCATTGCCTCCAGGGGAAAAAAGAATCCGCTCAGGAAGATGGTAGGCATGATGGTGGCAAAAGTCATAAAAAATGCTTCCACTTGGGTCTTAGCGACGGTGGAAATAAAGATGCCTATGCCCAGGGCCGTGACCAGGAACAGGCTGCACAAGCCCAGGAGCAGGGGGATACTGCCTTTGATCGGCACGCCAAAGATTAATACCCCCAGGGTTAGCACCTCGATGACGACGAAGAAAGAGACCAGAATATAAGGTAATACTTTGGCCACAATCAATTCAATGGGCCGGATAGGCGTTACAATTAATTGCTCAATGGTGCCCAATTCGCGCTCCCGGACAATGGAGGTGGAGGTGAAAAGGGTGGTAAATAGGAATAAGATCATCACAATGGTCCCGGGAATCATAAAGTAGGAGCTTTCTAGGTTAGGATTGTACCAGACTCGCGGCCTGACCTCAACGCCGGGTAAGCTGTCCACGTCTATCCCCAGCCGCTGCTCGATGAGTTCGGTTGAAACGGCTTGCCCCACCTGCTGTGAAGCGGCAAAAACAGTCCTGGCTACAGCCGGGTCTGAGCCATCGACCAGGAAGCCTACCTTGGCTCGCTTTTGCGCCACCATATCCTGACCATAGCCGGGCGGAATAATGAAGGCGCTGCGCACGTCTTCGTGATCGATCAGATAGCGCAGGTCTGCTTCTTTCTCGACATAGAAAGTGATGTCGAAGTAATTGGAGGCCTGGTAGGCTTCGATGAGATCACGACTTTGGGGGGTTTTATCGGCGTCATAAACGGCGGTGCGCAGGTGTTCGACATCGGTGGTGGCAGCATAGCCCAGGAGGATCAGCATGATGATGGGCATCACAATCATAATCCCCAAGGTGCGCGGGTCGCGGATGACGTGGGTAAACTCTTTGCGGATTAAACTAGAAATTCTGCGAAACATAGCTCAACATTTCTTTA
>CAZUNT010000119.1:0-10328 GCA_964622215.1 uncultured Caldilineaceae bacterium | reverse complement strand
TGGCCCGGCGGCGAACCCGGTTGAGCATTTGCTCTTGCAGGTCTACCGCGATGACCCGGCCTTCGTCACCTATCAGTTTAGCCATACCCAACGAAAAGAATCCCGGCCCGCAGCCCACATCAACCACTATCTGACCCTGGCTAATCAGCCCGCTGAATATTTTGTCCGGGTTGTGAATGAACCGGCGTAACGGGTTTTCCAATGGGCCGGCCAGCCAGGCAGGGCATACATGGTCATCAATAAGGAGGGCTTGCCTAAGTTGTTTGGTCATTGTTGTCTCCTAAGTACAGCTTTGCGTAAATTTATAGCGAAATGGAGTGCAGACTTCAGTCTGCTCTTTTGGCTAATGCAGACTAAAGTCTGCACTTCGAAACCGCCACGAACTTATGCAATTCTGTATTAAGTAAGCTGATCTTTAATTGCTGACCGGTTATCCTCTGCTCGCTCCGGATTTAAAAGCGTGCCCATAAAAAGGGAGACTAATTCCTCGATCAGAGCGTCGGGCGAGATGTCTTCATACCTGGGATCAAGCTTAGCCAGCTTCATCGCAAAATTTACGATAATAGCGCCGATAAACATGCGGGTTACAATCACCGGGTTGACCGGGCGAAACAGGCCGGAGTCGATGTGGTCTTGGATGTACTTTTCTATTAAACCTGCCACCGGCATGGCCAGCTTACGATAAACCTCCTGGCGCAGTTCGGCATCGGTAAACATTTCGGCCAGGATGGGCATAAGCAGGTAGCCGCGTTCCTGCGCCAGTTGATAACGGTCACGCAGAACCGTGGTGATAAATTCTTTGGGGCCGGTCGGTGGTTGATTGACGATGAGGCTCTTGAGAGATTGTAGGGCCAGCAGTTCGACCATCGCCAGCAGCAAATCCCGTTTATTGTCGAAGTAGTTGTAAATCGTGCCCTCGGCTACTCCGGCAGTTTCGGCAATTTCTGTAATTTTGGCCTTATGAAAGCCTTTTTTAGCGAATACGGTGGCCGCCGCCTCAAGAATCTGAGTGCGCCGAGCTTCAATCATTTGTTGTTTAAAGAGTTCGGCCGGATTTAGCATGGTTACCTCGCTCCAGGTTTATAAAATCACTTACCTTAGTGGGGTGAATACATATTCAATTGAGTGAATTATCATTCATATAATACACTAAAAAGTTCTGGATGTCAATACCCTAATTTGGGGCCACTACCACATCTGCTACTATATCCTGAAACCCGGCATCAACATCTTGGAAAAAGTGCCGATATAAATAACCCGACCACCCGGATCAAAGGCTTTAATAGCCGGTTGGGCGCGTCTCTCCAATTTTAAAAGTTTGGGATTTTCTGGTGGAGCGGACCGTTGAATTGCGCGAAGTGTTGGGAGCATTAGTGGCTGAAGGAAAAATTCGGACTTACGGCTCCGGAAAATATAGCAAAAGTGCGCTTCCCGACACAAGGATATCACAGATCTGAAAGCAACGGCGGAGGTTGGCAGCAGGTCACGCCCTTTTATGAGAGGGGGAGTCCATACAGAAACTGTTACCACCCACCGCCGTTTCCGTTCAGCCTCTTTCAATCAATATCAAGTAAAACTTTTGTGCCACTTGCTCGAGCCGTGGTGAAGGCTGTTTCCCAGTCGGTCAAGGAGTAACGATGGGTAATTAATGCCTCGGTATTTACCCGACCCTTACCTAATAGGTCTAGTGTGGTGGGCCAACAACTGTGCCGCTTGCCTCGTGAAGCCAGCAATGATACCTCTTTGTTGATCAAGAGATCCAGGTCCAATTCGACGGGCTGAAAAAAGAAGCCGACGAGTATCAGCCAGCCCTCTTTACGAACCAACTGTAATCCCTGCTGGGCGGCTGGCAAGGCCCCGCTGCACTCGAATACCTTGTGAGGCCCCAGCCCATCAAGCTCCTTAATCCAGGCCATCCCACCGGGTTCATCCAGGGCAACGGTGTGTTTAATGCCCAGGCTCCGGGCCAGCTCAAAACGTTTGGTGTGGCGAGCCAGGCCGGCTAACACCACCTGTCCTCCCAGGGCCAGGGCCACTTGCGCGGCCAACATGCCAACGGCCCCCGGCCCAATAATCACTACCCACTCGCCCGGCTGCACTTGCCCCCGCTCATGAACGGCATGAACGGCCACCGCCAGGGGTTCGCTCAACGCTCCAGCCGCAAAAGATACCCCTTCCGGCAGCCGGTGAACCCCTGCGGCTCGGGTGACCAGGTAATCGGCAAAGCCGCCATCGGCCGAGGTGCCGATGGCCTGACGCTGCAAACACATATGCTCGTTGCCGGTACGACAATAGGTGCAGGTTCCGCATACAAAGGCGTCTGTTTCTGTGGTCACCCGATCGCCGACCGAGAGATGGTTGACCCCTTCGCCGACTTCGGTAACAATACCTGCCAATTCATGGCCCAGAATACGTGGTATCTTCACCGGCCATTTGCCGGTATAGATGCCGACATCGGTGCCGCAGATACCTGCGGCTTTGATCTTGATGCTCACCTGATCCGGTCCGGCCCGGGTTTCGGGCACATCCAACAGGGCCAGATGGCCTTCTCCTGCGGCTATTTTTGTTAAAGCTCTCATGGTTCTGCCAGTTTCATAGCCTTATAGGATTTTGTGACCTCAATGATGGCTTTTTCCGTAGGCAATCGTTCGCCGCTGGAACCGGCCGCATAACCTACCGCCTCAGAGTGTAAGATGGAGTATTCGGCCGTTTCAGGATCCTTGAATGGACCGCCATGGGTGAGCACGATGACCTCCGGATTGATTGCTTTAGCTGCCGCGGCCATAGCTTGGGCGGCTTCCGTAGCTTCGGTCAGGCTCATGGCCTTTTTGGCTCCGGTTAAACCGCCGGCCGTGACGCCGACCAGAGCGCCTATGACATCGGCCCCGGCCTCGGCCATTTTACGAGCCTCATCTGGGTTAAACGCCCATGCGACCGTAAAGATGTTTTTACGACGAGCCAAAGCGATCATTTCCATTTCTCTGGAAAAACCCAATCCGGCCGATTCTAGTTCCGCCGCAAAGGCCGGCCCATAAATACCGGCAAACGGCTCGTTGGTAACGCCGGAAAAGCCCAGGGCCAGCATATCGTCCATAAATTTTTCCTGGTTGAGGGTCGGGTCATGAGCGCCAATCCCAACGATACAAGGGGTTTCTTTTACGGCCGGGATAATTTCGGTGGCCATTCTGGCTACATGCTCGTTGGCATTGGCATAGGGTAAGAAGGCCAGTAGGGTGGGCTGCCCCATCATCCGATAGATAGCGGTGGAGTAAACGGCAATCAGATCGGCTCCCCCCAATTCCGCACATCTGGCCGTCAAGCCGATGCCGGCGCCAAACATGAGCAGTGGTTTACCTGCGGCCAGTTGATGGTGCAGGCGCTCTAAAACCTCCACCCTGGTATACCTTTTAGCCATAACATCTCCTTTCTCGGACCGGCCCGGTTCAAAACCGAGCCGGTCGATTGAACCTAAACTACGACAGCTTCCGGCGAACAGTTATAGTTTCAACCAGGCCGGGATATTAACCGGCATATTTTTGAAATCCTGGCAAACCTTAACCACAGCCGGCTCCACCGGTGTGCGCTCGATGCTGGATGCGCCCAAGTAGCCGACGGCCTCGGTGCGTTGCATCACGTAGGCGGTCGTCTCGGGATCCTCCATTGGGCCGCCATGGGTAATGGGCAGGAAATCGAACTTGGGTCGGACCTCCTTGGCCGCGGCGATCAGCTCGTTAGTTATCTTAACGCTCTGATCAAGAGTCATGACGGACTCTGCGCCGATCAACCCGCCCGACGTAAGCCCAACGTGGCAGGCCAGGATATCCACGTTAGCCTCGGCCACCATCCTGGCCTCCTTGGGCGTAAAACAGTAACCGATGGTAAAGTAGCCCAGGTCGTGCGCCAGCTTGAGCACTTTGGCTTCCTTGTCGAAGCCGAGACCGGACTCTTCCAGGTTCTGCCGATAGTGAGAATCGGCGTCAATCAGCCCAACGGTGGGGAAACTCATGAAACCCGAAACGCCCATATCCACGAGTTGCTTGAACCAATGCTCCCACAGTGTCCTGGGGTCCTGGGCACAAAAGCCAGCGATGACCGGCGTCTCGCGTACTTGCGACAGTATTTCGGGGGCGTACTCGACGACCATATCGTTATTGCGTCCCATTGGCATCAGGCCGCACAGCGAGCCGGCGCCAAAGTGTCTTAACCGGCCTGAGTTGTAGATGCCAATGATGTCCACGCCGCCTTTTTCTTCCAGTTTGGCGGTAAAACCATCCCCGGCGCCGCCGACGATGATTGGTTTCCCTTGCGCCAGGGTCTTTTTCAAACGAGCCGTAAGCTCTTCAGGTGTGTATCGCTTTGCCATGTCAAATCTCCTGTAAATTTGGTTGATTTCCGGCCTTAGACCGGTTGCTAGAGGGTCTATCCTAAATTTTAGGAGACCCTAAAGGTTTTCAAAACCTTTAGGGTCTGTTACCAAAAAATTGGAACGCACTCGTTGCTAGAATGGAATCACGTAGGGCAGAGTTTGGTGGCTGCCCTTGACCCATTTGCCGGCGAGCATCTCGTCCAGCAGTTCAGCCTGGATGTCGGCGAACTCGGGCTCGTTCATGTGCTTATCCACCAGCAGTACATCGAGATTGGATTTCTGCCTGTCAATCTTCTCGCGTAGCGCCTCGACCAGCCGGCTGGCGCGTAGCGACCATGTGGGGTGCTTGGGATCAACCGTCCAGACGGGGCCTGGACCTGGCCCGGCCCAGCCCAGGTCCTTGTTCGGGGCGGCGATGTCCACAGCGCCCCAGCCACGCAGCGGAACGCACAGGGCTGTTGGGCCTTTCGCCTGGTTGAGCTTCTCGGCGATGTGCAACCCGAGTTGATAGGCTTCATCAATAGATATGCCGGCACAAGTGACCGTGGGGTTGTGGACATAGATAGCCCGGCCTGGCAGATGTAGCTCCTCCTCGTACTTCTTAGGTAACGTGTCGCGTGCTCCAAAGTTGATCAGGTCGAGTCCGCCAACCGACACAACTTGCGGGATGCCCTTGCGACTGGCGGCGGTGAGGCGGTCGGGGCCTGCGCTCAACACACCTCCAAACAAGTAGTCGGCAATCTCGTGCGTAGTGATGTCCAACATGCCGGCGATGTAGCCATCGGTGATCAACTCTTCCATTGAACTGCCGCCGCTGCCGACGGCATGGTTGATCATCACGTCATAGCCCTTATCCTCGAAATACTGGGAAGCACGCAGGACGCATGGCGTGGTCACCCCGAACATCATGCACCCGATGAGCGGTTTTTCGACGGCGGCTTCGAGGGCCGGCGCTGTGGCCATACCTACCACGGCTCCGGCGGCATTGTTTAGAACCGTCCGTGTCACCGCATTAAGCCCAACTTCGGCAATAGGGTAAATCATGCCGATGTCCTTGGTGCCAACATAGGGCCGCACGTCGCCCGAGGCCATTGTTGAGAGCATAATCTTGGGCACGCCAATAGGGAGGCTTTGCATGACCCGGGTGGCCATGCTGGTTCCCATAGATCCGCCCATAGCGATGATCCCGTCCAATTTGCCCTGCTCTCGCAGCTCGGCCACAAGTTTAATGGCTCCCTCAACGATAACATCAGACGCTTTGGCCCGTTCCATGGCGAAGATTTCCTGGGTGGTCCGGCCCGCTTTGGCCACAATTTCACTCACCCCAATGTCGGCCCACCCTACCTCTTTGCCTACACTTAGCTCCAGGATAATTGGCTCCCCCCCCGCCATCCGGACTCTGTCAGCGATGAATTTGATTTCATTGCCCTTGGTGTCAAGGACACCGGCCACAATTATTTTGGGTCTTCTCGCCATAAAATACCTTCCTTGTATGGACTAAGTTTTTCTCTAACCGGTTTAACTACAGTAACTATTGTTCGATATTCACCTCCTGTTCACTTCAATTGCTCAACCCTTCATCAGGTCATACTCGCCCTTGAGGCCAATCTTGGACACCCCCCATTGTTCCAGGGCGGCTTTGAGCTCGGGGTGTTGTTCGGCCATCTTTTCGATGGCAATCCCATTAACCGCCGCGTCAATGGCCTGGCGTAAGGCCCGCGCGCCGGCCGCTGGGCCCATTGGATGGCCATGGACGGCCCCGCCGGCGCCGACCATAAAATCTTGGTGCATATCTGCATATAACAAAGGCACCATACCTGGTTGAACACCCCCACCCGGCATCGGCCAGGCTCGTTTAATGTTATAGAAATGATCCGTCAGTGATTGAGCAATACGTAGATGTTTGGCTTGCAGCAGAGGAAATTTGCCATAGGCGCTGGGGTAAACCACAATATCAGCCCCGGCCAGACGAGGTAATTTACCCAAAACCAGATGTGAGCTAAGACCTGACCAGGGTGAGCCGTACATCACCCCGGAGAAATCGAGGTGGGCCAGAATCGGCACGTTAATATCGGGATCATCGGCTAAAATACTTAAAGCTGAGATGCCCACGACAAGATAGTTAACCATCAGCGCGGTAGCGCCGGCTTCAATCGCCCGCCTGGCGTTGTCTACCAATCTATCGGCCCGGTCGGTGATGTTGACAAAGTAGAGGGTTTTCTGGCCGGTCTCCTCATAGACTTTCCGAGCTGCGGCCCCGTGCAGTTTCACTCGTTCCAGAAAGTGACTCCAGGGGTGGGAGACAACTAACTCATCGTCCTTTACGGCGTCGACTCCGCCCACCGCAGCCTGATAAAAAGCTTCGGCACTCTCTTCCGGGGTAAGACCGATAGAAGGCTTAATCATCGCATGTAACAGAGGGCGATTGGGCACTCCTAACAAATCACGCACCCCTTCGATGCCAAACTTTGGTCCTTTGAATTGTTCGCAATAACTTTTTGGGAAATGCAGGTCAAGCAGTTTAAGCCGCCCTGCGGCTGAAATATTGCCATGGACGGTGGTTAACATCAGCGGAATTTGCGGGCCAATGTTGTGGACCGGATAACCAATTTGGATAACCCAGTTGCGGTTGGTTATATCTTGAGGTACGGCGTCTTCGTAGTCGGGAATTTCCCAAATGGCCACGATCCGTCCCACGTGGCGTTCACGGACCACGTTACTTTCGCCTGGCAAGGTTACCCAGGTGCCGCTTGATTGTTCTTCAGACAGAGCCAGGGCCAATTTGTGAATGTTGACGTTGGCGCTCGTCTGATACAAGTAAGTGGCAATAAGATAGTCATTGTAATCAAGACCTTCGGGGATGGTAAAAGCAGTAGGATCGTACATTATCTAAATCTCCTTTAGCAAAAAATGAAAACTTTGGGTTTTGCTTTGAAGTAACTATTCAGCCATCAGCACCAATAAGCCACATGACCGCTGACGGCAGGCCGCCGACCGCCATAATTCGTTCTATAACCTGTCTTTTCGGCGGTCCCCCACGCCCTTCGGCGCACCCGAAGGGGTGAGGGGAGGCGAGGCGCTCTCAGCGGTCGACGGTCGGCAGTCAGGGTTACTGAGACATAGGGTCGGCTGAATAGTTACAATTGCTCAATTTGTAAATGATCGGCCCGGGTTACTATTGGAACAATGCGGCTTACATTTGGACGAGCGCACAAGGCCAAATCAGCCTCTTGCCCAATCTCAGTGATTCGTTTGCCGCTGATCGACTCGCGAAAGGCCGTTAGAACATCGTCATAACTGCGATAAAGTTTCCGCATTGCCAAAGCTGCATCGGATAACTGACAGCCGCCAGCGGCTAACCCGGCAATTATGTCCACGAGAAATCCGGCGCACACCCCGTCGTCTAAGGCAAAATAACCGTTCTGTCCGGCGCAGACGATCGCCAAACGCGTATCGTGCTGTTGGGCCAACAGCAGCGCATGCTCGCAACAGGCCGCTGCATTCAATATACAACCAACCAAAATGGTTTTGGCGTTGATTAAGTGGTTTAAGACAGCGGTGCCGTTGCTCGTAGTGAAAACTACACCCCTATTGCGCAAATCCCGGGAGATCAACTCCGCCGGCGAATTACCGAAATCAAAACCCGGTTGAGCCAGTCCATCCCGTTCACCCCCCAGCAAATATCCATATTTGCGGGCCAGGCGTCGAGCCTGAGAGACACTGCTCACTGGAAGAACGAGGCTCACCCCTTGTTCCAATAAGGTGACAATCATTGAACTTGCCCGCAACACATCTACCACAATACAAACAGCATTTTGCCCACTTTGGGCCTGCTGCGGTACAACAGCAACATCTACAAGCAATTCATCACCTCTTAATTTTCTTCGCCAATTTTGGTTACACCGGCCAATTGTAATACCGCCAGGGCGTTAGCGGCATCAGTAATAAGAACATGGACAAGTTTAGATCGTAGGACACCCAAAATAGCCAAGGCTTTGCCCTGTTCACTAACGACGGCCGTAACTCTGGAGACGTTACGTAAATCACTGAGACGCAATCCAACCAGGCGCGTATGTAAATCGGAGGGGACCTCTTTGCCGTTTTCGTCAAAATAATCTCCCAGCAGGTCTCCAACCGCCCCTAAATTACGCAGCCGTTGCGCCTCTGCCAGGGAGAGGCAGCCCATTTGCACCAGGGTGCAGTCATCGTCAGGCGTACCGATGCCCACTACGACTATATCGGCTCGTTTAGCTTGGGCCAGGGTTTGGCCAATAGCCTCCTGGGTAAGCAACATATCACGAATTCGTTGGCTCTCCACATAGGCCGGGGCGTAAAGTGTCGCCAAACAACCACCCGATTTTTCGGCCAGCCTTTGGCAGATATTATTGGGGTTGGTCGACTCGCCCACGTGAGGAGACCCCCCCATCGCGCTAACAAAAGTGCAAGCAATCCGCCGGGAGGAATGGAAAAAATCGGGGATCTTGCCCACGTTGCGCCCCATGCCAATAGCCACAACCTGACCATCGGACAGTTGACGTTCCAGATAGGACGCAGCCGCTCGCGCCACCGATTGGCGACAGCGCTCCTCATCGGGATGTGAAGCCGCTACAACGACATCAACCAGGTTGAAATGTGCTTTAAGTTCCTTTTCTAGCTCTAGGGGTACCAAAGGAGGAATATGCACATTAATCTCGACAATCCCTTGCTCCCGCGCTTGCTGCAGCAGACGTTGGACCTTTTGGCGTGAGATATTTAGTTCCCGGGCAACTTCATCTTGCGTTTTGTCTTCCAAGTAGTAGAGAGAGGCAGTACGGGCGAGGAGTTCAAACCCCAGACGTTGTTCAGACGGGTTTGGCATTATACGACCTGCTTTTCAGATGAGTTATCATCTTTTTGAGCATTTGCTTATATAGTGGGCAAATGCTTATTTGGATAATAGGCTTGTTTCATCGATTTGTCAAATCTTTTTCGAAACAAAGGAAACAACAATCAAGTGTTAAATCCGGGAGAGAGTTATCATTAAGTGTACAAGATCAATGAACGAACTGATTACGGCTGTTTACGAACAGGACTATTTATCTTGAAAAAGGTTGGGGACATGTGATAAAATGGACAAAAGGTAACTACTCAGCCATCAGCCCCAATGAGCCACATGACCGCTGACGGCAGAGAGCGCTTCGCCTCCCCTTGGGGGACCGCCGACCGCCATAATCCGCCTTGTAACCTGTCTTTTCGGCGGTCAGAGGTCGACGGTCCGCGGTCAGGATGCTGAGATATAGGGTCGGCTGAGTAGTTACGACAAAAGTAAAAGACCCCTGTCGGTTGGCGACCCGGGGTCTTGTCGAAAATGGCAGCGACCAGAAAACCGGCCTGCTTTTTATTGGGTGTTCCTATTATCTTGGCACGACAGCGGTGTCCGGTCAAACTGAATTTGTTTGAGACGCCGCTCATCTGCCACCTTTATCTTTTAGCTACCGGAGACAACTCTGATGACCGAACTCAAACAACTTGGCAAGTACGAACTGCTGCAAGAACTGGGCCGGGGTGGTTTTGCCGTAGTTTACCAGGCCCGCGACACCGCTTTGGATCGCCCGGTGGCTCTCAAAGTGCTCCATCCCCACTGGAGCAGCGACCCCGGCGCGGCCAACCGTTTTCTGCGCGAGGCTCGCCTGTCCGCCCGGCTGCGCCACCCGCATATCGTTACGGTTTACGAGGCTGGTGAGGTTGATGGGCGCTATTACCTGGCGATGGCCTATCTGCCGGGCCGCACCCTGCGCGATTTGCTGGCGAACGCCGGGGCGCTCCCCCTGGAGCGCGCCCTGCCCATCCTGGCTCAAATTGCCGCCGCGCTGGATTATGCTCATAATCAGGACCTCATCCACCGCGATGTCAAACCGGCCAACATCATCATCGAAGAAACCGGCGCGGAGGTTCAAGCTACCCTGACCGATTTTGGCCTGGT
>CAZUNT010000118.1:8463-22127 GCA_964622215.1 uncultured Caldilineaceae bacterium | reverse complement strand
TCGCGAGGGTGGGCGAACGGTCGGCGCCGGTGTCATTACCAAAATCGTCCAATAATTCTATCTAGTCGGTTTAAGACAACGCGACTCGTAATTGACTAGCTTTTGTAGAAAGGAGTCAGGGGGTCGAGAGATGCAATTTATGCTCTCAACCCTCTTTTTGTGGATTTATGGCCAAGAAAGCAATACGTGTAGTGATAACTTTGGCTTGCACCGAGTGTGGTGAGCGCAACTATACAAGCGAGAAAAATCGCCGTAATGATCCAAGTCGGCTCGAATTTGATAAATATTGCCCTCGCTGTCGGACTCACAAGCCTCACCGGGAAACCAAGTAATTAATGACGGCAGACCGCAGATAGTCGACCGCCGTTGGACACAAACGCGCTGTGTCTGACAGCGGTCAGCGGTCGGCTATTGGTGGTCATTTTAGAGATTGGGAGGAGCGCGTTTTAACATGGCAAAATCAAAAACAAGTACGGCGGCAGTAACACCGAAAGAAGATAATGCGGTTGTCAAATACTTCAAGGAAACCCGAGCTGAATTACGCAAGGTTACCTGGCCTACCCGTGACGAAACCAAGAATCTGACCCTCATTATTGTGAGTGTCACCGTAATCATGGCCCTTTTCCTGGGCTTGTTGGATTATATTTTCCAACAGGTCGCGGCCGGAGTCATTGCCGGTCAAATACTCTGGGTCATTGTGGCGGTTGTATTGTTTGTGGCTGGAACAGCGGCATTCTATTTCAATAGTCAAATAGAGTAATGTTTGTAGTGGGTGGTTAAGTTTGGGTAAGTATATCTATGGTTAAGAAGAAAAAAGCGGCAGGAAATGCAGCCACTAATGTGACTGGTTCGGCAGAAACCGCAAAAGAGGAGCTTCTTTCAGAAGCAACATCCGACCAGACCCCAGAAGACGTAGAAGCGGCTGAGGAAAACAAAGAGCGTCCCGAAGGAACAGCCTGGTATGTGATTCACAGCTACTCCGGCTATGAAAACAAGGTTCGGCAGAACTTGCTCCATCGGATTGAGTCGATGGACATGCAGAATAAAATTTTCCAGGTGGTTGTGCCGACTGAAGAAGAAGTGGAGCTTAGAGATGGACAGCGGCGCACCATTGAGCGCCGTGTTTTCCCTGGCTACGTTTTGGTCGAGATGATCATGGACGAGGACTCCTGGTATGTGGTCAGGAATACGCCGAACGTAACGGGTTTTGTCGGCTTTGGCAACAAGCCCACCCCCCTGCGCCAAGAAGAAGTTGATAAAATATTGAAGCGTATGGATGCCGAAGCGCCCAAGATCAAAGTCAGCTTTAAGGTTGGGCAGAAAGTGCGCATTGTCGAAGGACCCTTTGAAGACTTTATGGGTACAGTTGACGAGATTGACCTGGAACGCGCCAGGGTCAGGGTGCTGGTTAGCTTCTTTGGGCGTGAAACGCCGATAGAGCTTGACTTTTTACAGGTAGAACGTGTCTAGATAGAAATAAGAATTTAGATAATAAGAAATTGTGCTTTCGCCCCATTTCTTATTTGATTTGGAAGGATTGAAGATGGCTAAAAAAGTAAAAGCTGTGGTAAGATTGCAAATTCCAGCCGGTAAAGCCAATCCGGCTCCCCCCGTCGGTACAGCCCTGGGGCCTCATCAAATCAACATTATGGCTTTCTGCAAAGAATATAACGCCAGAACTCAGCATCAGATTGGCTCGATTATTCCGGCTGAAATTACCATTTATACCGACCAGACTTTCTCATTTGTGACCAAGACCCCGCCGGTAAGCGATCTTCTAAAAAAGGCGACCGGTCAGGCCAAAGGGTCCAGCGTTCCCAATCGAACTAAAGTGGGCAAGTTGACCAAAGCTCAGGTTCGAGAAATTGCCGAAACTAAGATGCAAGATTTAAATGCGGTTGACCTCGAAGGGGCCATCAAGCAGATCGAGGGTTCGGCCCGGAGTATGGGAATTACGATTGAAGGTTAAATTTTGTAAGACAAGATGCCTATCTTGCCCTACAATATAAGTAAGTGGGAGGGTTTGTTCAAATAAAAACAAACCCGTTGTGACCACCAAGGAGGAAAAATGCCCAAACGAGGCAAAAAGTATCAAGAGGTTGTAAAATTAGTTGACCCAGCACAAAATTACTCACCCAACGATGCGGTAGACTTGGTTAAGAAAACGTCTTATGCCAAGTTCAACGCTACGGTCGAGGCGCACTTGCGGATGGGCCTCGACCCCCGTAAGGCCGACCAGCAAATCCGCAGTACCGTCCAGTTGCCGAACGGAACCGGTAAAGAAGTACGGGTGTTGGTTTTTGCCGAAGGTGATGGCCAGAAGGCTGCCCTCGATGCCGGTGCGGATTATGCCGGCAGTGATGACCTGGTGCAAAAAATCCAGGGAGGCTGGTTCGATTTTGATGTGGCCGTAGCCACCCCGCCTTTGATGTCGAAGGTAGGACGATTGGGTAAATTACTCGGCCCCAGGGGTTTAATGCCCAGTCCTAAGGCAGGTACGGTCGTGCCGGACGCCGATATTGGACGTGTGGTTAAAGAACTTAAAGCGGGTCGGCTGGAGTTCAGGCTCGATAGAACGGCCAATATTCACCTGCCCATTGGTAAGGTGTCTTTTACCCAAGAGCAGTTAGTGCAGAATTTTGCCGCCTTGATGGATGCGGTGCAGGCGGTCAAACCCGCCGCCGCCAAAGGGGTCTACATTAAAAAGATAACCCTGAATGCGACGATGGGACCGGGCGTTAAAGTTGATGCGGCTCAAGCTATGCAGCTCAAAGCCGAATAGCTACTACATTAAAACTGAATAATATTCTTGAGTCTCTATTCATTGCCAGAGACAGCAGGTGCGCTGTAAAATAAATAAGCGCTTAATAAGGTATCCTACCTGCCGAGGTAAAGATCGAGAGCTAGAGTCAAGTGCAAGCGACCCTTAATGGGATAGATTTGAGTTGCCTTGTCATGCTAACTAACGTCTTTGCAACGGTGGGTGTAAAGACGTTTTTATTTACTGCCAGTTTTTTCATTGAAAGGAGGTGAATAACTTGGCTATATCGCGAGAAAAAAAGGGAGAGTTAATTCGGAGTTACATTGAAGAGTTGAATCTCAGCCAGGCCGTTATCATTACCAGTTATCGGGGCTTGAAAGTCTCTGAGGTTGAACAACTGCGAAAAAAAATTCGTGAGGCTGATGGCAGCTTTGCCGTTGTCAAAAATACACTGGCGGCGCGTGCCCTGCAAGAGGTGGGGCTGCCTGTGGCCGATGACCTGTTGACCGGTCCGGTCGGGATTGGTTTTTGCCATAACAATGTGAGTGGAGTGGCGAAGGCGATCACCGATTATGCCAAACAGAACGAGCTTCTGGTCATTAGAGGTGGCATCCTGGGGCCGCGGGTCATTGATGGTGAGGGGGTCAAAAACCTGGCTAGTTTGCCCTCGTTGGATGTACTGCGGGCGCAATTGCTGGGCCTGATCAATGCCCCGGCTTCTCGACTGGCCGGCGTGGTGGCTGGCGGTGTCCGCCAACTGGTCAACGTGGTCAATGCCTATGCCGAAAAAAGCTCCGAGGTATCCACTGAAGCCTAAGTATGGTTTCTTTTTTAATTTAAAAATTTCAAAAGGGTAATTACCACTATCTATTTACCAATTACAAACCAGTTATCTAAACTGACCTACAAGGAGATTATAAAATGGCAGATTTGCAAAAAATTGCTGATGAACTCAGTCAACTGACCGTGTTAGAAGCGGCTGAATTGACCAAAATTTTGGAAGACAAATGGGGTGTCAGCGCGGCGGCCCCGGCGGCGATGATGATGGTACCCGGGGCTGGCGCTCCGGCTGAAGCCGCTCCTGTTGAGGAAAAAACCGAATTTGATGTCACATTGAAAGAAGTGGGTGATAAGAAGATTCAGGTCATCAAGGCCGTTCGCACTATTCGGACCGATTTGGGCTTGAAAGAAGCCAAGGACCTGGTTGACGGCGCGCCCGCCAAGGTACTGGAAGCGGTTAACAAAGAAACGGCTGAGGATGCCAAGGCCAAACTTGAAGCTGAAGGCGCTAAGGTCGAAATCTCTTAAGTTTTATCCAGCCGAGTGATAAAGAAAGAGCCGTGACTAATCACGGCTCTTTCTGTTTTTGTATAACCAGAAATTTACTCAAGCAACCTACTCAAGCGGAGAAATCCGCTCAATAATTTGAGCATACTCATCGGCCAGAGTTTCGGCTTCACCTAGAGATGTTGCCTCGACCACAACCCGGAAGAAAGGCTGGTCAGGGTCAGGGATAATCAAAACCCACTTATTAAGGTCAAGATTAATTTTAGCGCCATTAATCATGTGTCTATAACTTTCAAATTTTTCATGGATCAGGCGCATAACTCGTGCTTTGGCTTCCCAGGCGCAAGAAACTTTTCGCTCGGCCAGGTAATAGGGCGGCATATTGGAGACAATATCACCGAGGGATACTTTCTGGGTGGCTAAAAATTCTAATATCTTGGCCAGGGCCATCATACCGTCAACCGCGCAATGAAAATCGGGAAAGATAAAGTGGCCTCGACTATCACCCGCCATAATCACTTTTTCGGTCGAAATCGCCTGGATAAGGTCATCAGGGTCGGTTTCGGTACGGATAATACGTCCGCCATAGCGGGCGGCAATCGCCTCAAACAAATCAGGCATATCCAGCGGAATAGCTACAGAGCCGCCCGGCGCATCGCGCAACGCCAACTCCACCATAGCCGCGCAGGCGGTTGTACCTGCCAAGAGGTAGCCCCGGTCGTCTACCAGGAATAAGCGTTCCCCGCCGGGGGCTAAGCGCGCTCCCAATTGAGTGGCTAAAGCGGTGGTAATGATTTGCATTTGCTTAAGAGCCAACTGAAATCTGGATTGACTCATAGGGGTGTTGGCTCGTTCGATATTCGCGTTGATGGAGACGACATTACAATTGAGTTTATCCAGAATAAGCGGTAATACACTTGCTACCGGTGCATCGGCAAAGTCAACAACCAGGTCAAAATTGGCGGCTTCAATTGCTTTGGTATTGAGATGTTTAAGAAAATTCTCAATATAATGCTCCTTGACCTGTTGAGCGTAATCAATGCTGCCAATGTCTTCCAGGTAAACTCGCCGGAAATCCTCACGGAAAAAGATCCGTTCCACGTCGCGTTCTTTGGCCTTACTGATGTTCAGGCCCTGGTTGTCCATAAAACTAATGTCAACGACTCGCTCATCAAACGGCGAGAGACGCACATGTACGCCTCCTTCAGCGCCGGAAATTTTGGTGAAATAGCGGGCCACCGGCAGAGGTTGCGAACCTAAATCCCACACATTGATGCCAGCCGAAGGCAGGCCAGAGATAATAGCCCGCTTAATCATACGCGGACTACGATGCATATCACGGTTGATGGTCACGTAGGCCCCTTTGGCCAACGTGGCTCCAAAGGCCGCGCCCAATTTGGAGCTAAACTCCGGAGTCAGGTCGATATTGACGACGCCGGTGACGCCATAACGTCCAAATAGAACCCGCCGGCCCTGTGAACCCCAGATGATGCTGCTATTGACGGTCGCCCCCGGTTCAACCTCTTTGCCCGGCCAGATTTTTATGCCGTGGATGACGGCGCCTTCGCCTACAATTGTGCCATCCCCAATCACAGTTCCCTCAAAAACCGTAGCATTGGCTTTGAGACTGCATTGCCTTAGAATGACAGCCCCATTGATCTCGGCTCTTTGGCCGATATAACAGTTACGCCACAGTACCGACCGTTCAATGATGGCCTCATCGTCCACAACGGTATAATCACGGATCACCGTGGGGCCACGAATCACCGCGCCACTTTTAATTTGGACGGAGTGACCAAGAAAGATGGGGCCTTCCAGATGCGCACTGGGGGCAATTTCGACATCCTGGCCGACCCAGATGTTATTACCCGCATAAGTGCCTAAGTCTAATCCTGCAACGCGTCCCTCCAAAGCATCGGCATTGGCCTGCAAATATTCCGGGATATTGCCGATGTCGCACCAGTAACCCTCGGCAATGTAACCATAAAGGTGATACCCCTGCTCGTGTAGCATAGGGAATAAATCCTTGGCAAAATCAAAGAGGGTATTCGCTTCGAAGAAATCCAGGATTTCAGGCTCTAAAATATAGATGCCGGTATTGATATAATCGGACATTATCGAACCCCGGCTGGGTTTTTCTTGAAAACGCACAATTTGCCCATCGTTATCCAAGTTGATGACCCCATAATCAATCGGATTGGCCCAGTTGTAAAGGGCCAGGGTTGCTAGCGTATCTTTGCTTTTGTGATAATCTGCTAGTTTGCTAAGATCAAAATTGGTGAGGGCGTCGCCGCTGATGACCAAAAAGGTATCATCCAAAAAGGCTTGCGCATTCTTAACACTGCCCGCCGTGCCGAGTGGAGTCTCTTCCACTGAATAATGAATACGCATTCCCAGACTGGAACCATCGCCAAAGTAATCCTGGATAAAGTCGGCCAAATATTGAACGGTGATAACCACCTCGGTGATCTGGTGACGTTTGAGCAAGTCCAGAATGTGGCTCAAGGCCGGCTTGTTAACAATCGGGACCATAGGTTTGGGGCGCTCAATTGTCAGCGGGCGCAGTCTTGATCCCGACCCACCGGCCATGACAACCGCTTTCATAGAGACAATCTCCTCAGATGGCTCATAGGCGACAGTATTTGCTTAACTATCATACCATAAAGTCGATTAACCGTAAACCACCAAATTCTGATGCTGAAAGAAAAATTTATGCGTCAATCAAGATCGAACCTTTTAAGAGAAAATCCTTATGCCTTAAGCTTGAATTTATGGTTGACATCCCTGCGTATAGCAGGCGTAGGGTTAACAGCGCACATACGTCAAGTAGATAAAGAGATTTGTAGTAGAATGAAGTTGTCAATGAAAATTGACACTCTCTTCTCCTCCTTTTGAAAGAGCCAGGTATGAGCGGCCTGGCTTTTTCGATTCTATACCCCTTTGCACTTTCTATGGATATGACTTTCTCGACAAGGAATTCTTACCTGGTGCGTAAAATAAAAGGGTGTGTTGTGCCCGGATCCCTACATGTAGGTTAAAAACTTGAGTCGAAAAAACCTTATAATTTTTGCCTTCGCTTTATGCGTTGTCACCATGCTGGCTTGTCGGTTAAGAGAGTTCACTTTAGATCGTTCAACACCAACACCTACCTCTACGATCCTAGTTGCCCGCTTCACTACGCTTACCCCAACCGCCGAGGTTTTAGCGACGATGCCGGCCACTCCAACCCAGCCGGTTACCCTGACCCCAACCTTATCTCCCACCCCCATAACCACTCCTACCCCTCGTCCATCACTAACTCCAATCGGGAGCCGGAGCACGCCGGCAATTATGGCCTCGCCACAAAACAATACCGATACATCTAGCGACAGCGTGACTCTGCCGAAAATTGCTACGCCATCGCCTGAGGCCACCCCCATACCAACACCCTCGGCTACCCCCGCGCCACCCTCACCGCCGCCACTCACTGGCCGTATCGCCTTCCCCATTGATGACGGCTTTGCCCATTACGCTATCTGGATGGTCGAATTACCCAAGGGCGAACCTTTCCTGGCTCTATCTCGCGCTCGCCAACCCAATTTCTCGGCCAGAGGTCAACTTCTGGTCAACAATGAAACCAGCCCTAACGGCGAAAATTTGGGACTGGTCGATGCCAATAACACCTGGCTGGGCCTGGTTAGCGACACCCCAGAGGATTGCCTTCCCTTCTGGAATCCTGCCGGTGATCGCTATGTTTATGGCAACTCACACCTGCTGACTGACCCCATCACTCGGAACTACCTGGCCTATCTCTTTATTCCCTGTTCCTTACGCCGTCCCTCCGAGGAAGGTGAGGACAAATGCCGGGATACCGGCGGCAAGAGCAAGCTGACCCCTGGCGCTTACCCGGTATGGACAGATGATAACCGAATTGCCTTTTTTGCCGATTTGGGCGGAGCGGGGATTTATTTGATCAACGCGGGAGCTACAGCCAGAGAGTTTGCGGATGACTCAATCCAACGAGTCCTTCTGGTCGGTGATGGTCGCCCCAGCGATACCCAGGGCAACAAGCTCTTTTTTAGTGCAGCCAGCCTGGAGCAGAATTGGGAAGCGTATGTGATTAACCTGGATGGCAGCAACCTGGTCAACCTGTCGAACAGCCAACTAACGAATGACGGCCTGCCGACCGTCTCCCCCGATGGGGCCTGGGTTGCTTTTGTCTCGAACCGGAACGAGCACTGGGGCATCTGGATCGTTTCCAGCTCAGGTGGGATACCTTTTGAACTGGTTGATCTCAGCAAAATCAACACCATTAATAAGCCCTGGGGCGAAGGTGACCGTGAGTGGACAAACGAGCGGATTACCTGGGGACCGTAGCGCATTTATCATATCTGACCATTTTTGTGTCGCTCTCCCCCCTCCAATAACACCTTGAGACTATGATAGGCGGCATGGCGGACCCCGGCGGTGACGCTTTCATCGCGGACCAGAGCCAGCAAACCTTGCAGAATACTCTCATCTGCCCAGCCTAATCGGCCCAGGGCTTCGGCGGCGTCGCGACGCACTCCACTTCCTGCCGTTTTATCGCGAGCCTGGATTAACAGCAGGTTAGCAGCCGTGCCGGCCTGGCCCAGACGGCCCAGGCTCTCGGCAGCGGTGTAACGCGCCCCGGCACTGACCATTTCGGTTTGGGCCAAAGTGAGCAGGCCGGAGATAACCGCTTCGTTAGGCTGCCCCAACCGGCCCAGGCTCTCGGCAGCGGCCCGGCGTCCCCATGGATCCATGTCTTTGTTGCAAGCCAGGGCCAGCAGGCCGGAGATAACGGCCTGGTTAGCCCAGCCCAGCCGGCCCAGGGCCTCAGCCGAAGCAGAGCGCACCCGGGCCGGTACAGTCTCATTGCAAGCTAGCCCCAACAGCAGATTAGCAGCCTCCTCCATTCGACCCAGCCGTCCCAAAGTTTCGGCAGCATCGTAGCGCACTCCGGCAATCACAGCCTCATTGCCGGCCAGAGCCAACAACAAATTGACAGACTCATCAATCTGCTCCAACTGGCTTAAAGCTTCGGCAGCGGCGTAACGAACTCCGGCGGCTGTTTTTTCATTACGAGCCAGGGTCAGCAGGCTGGAGAGGACCACTTCATTCACATGTCCTAACCGTCCCACCGCTTCAGCGGCGGCCCGGCGCGTTCCTGTGTCTACGGTTTCATCGTGGGCCAGGGCCAGCAGGCCGGAAAGAACCACCTTGTCAGCCCGGCCTAATCGGCCCAGGGCTTCGGCGGCGGCGTAACGAACTCCGGCGGCTACGGTCCCATCCTCGGCCAGAGCCAGGAGGCCGGCCAGAATGTCTTCATCTACCTGCCCCAGACGGCCCAGGGCTTCGGCCGCGTCGTAGCGTATCCAGGCATCTGTAGCCTGATTACGGGCCAGAGCCAACAACACACTAGCAGCCTCGTCGGCCCGGCCCAGGCGACCCAGGGTTTCGGCGGCGTCGTAGCGTGCTCCGGCCGGGGCAGCCTCGTTGTGGGCCTGGGTCAATAACTTAGATATAACAGCCTCGTCGGCCCGGCCTAATCGCTTCAGGGCTTCGGCGGCGTCGTAACGCACCCCGGCAGCTACACTCTCATCATGAGTCAGAGCCAGTAGCAGCGTTGCCATTTCATCAGTCCGGCCCAGGCGGCCCAGGGCTTCGGTGGCGTCGTAGCGTACCCAGGCATCCGTGGCCGGATCACGGGCCAAGGCCAGCAATAAGGCGGAAGCATCGCCGGTCCACCCCAGGCGGCCCAGGGCTTCGGCGGCGTCGTAGCGTACCCAGGCGTCTATACTTCTGTTGAGGGCCACGATTCGTAGACCTTTGACGGCTCGATCATCGTCATGCAATGCGGCTAAGGCTGTCAGGGCTTCATTGCGTCCCAACCAATCAAAACATGCCACGGTCAGTAATTCATCTACCAGGGTATTATGGAGGTCCATATCCACCTGAACCCGGTCGGCCAGGATGCGGGCCGCCAGGTAGAGGTGACGGTGAAGTACCGCTTCGTAGGTATCCTTGCTCTCAAAAATGCGGTGGACCAGGATTGTGGGGTGCTTGCGGAATTTGTTCAGACTACCTAAAAGCAGCAAAATAACCTCCCGCCAGGTGGGGTCGTGCAGGTGAGGTTGAATGACGGCCCAAATGTCGTCAATGCTGTCGACGTGCTCATACTCGATGTAGGCAGCGGCCAGGTACTCTTGGAATGTCAGATGGGCAAAGCTGTAAAGACCCTCTCCCCGCTCAATCAGCAAGCCGGTGCGGGCTTTAATCATGGCTACAAAATCTTCGGCTTCTTGCCAGGCGCTGCGTTTATCCAACTTGAGGTGAGGATCGGCCAGTAAAAATTGGACCAATTGGGCTTTCAAATCCCCTTCGGTGATCTCACGCGCACGGCCAGAGCCAACGGTCCCAACCAGGGGTTGAGTCTGCAACCAGAAAGCCAATTGTTCCAACAGTTGGCGGCGTTTTTTGTAGTAGGGTCGTTCCCGGTCTTCCAGAGAGAGACGTTTGACTTGTTCCCACGTCTCCACCAGGGCAGTGATACACTTATCGTACAGCTTGACTCGCTCGTGGGGCAGTTCGGCCTCGATCCGATGGACCAGGGCGATAATAGTCAGCATGAGGGGGTTGCTGGCTAAATCCTTAAGACGTGGCTCAACCACAATCGTTTCGGTCAGACGTTCGGCTTGCTGGCGGGCGTGATGAGGGTCTTTTTCGCGAGCCGCATACCATTTCTCGATAAAGCGGCGAATGTCGTCGTCGCTGAAGGGCAGGACGGTAAAGTGAACAAAGTCCCGCCGGTCGAGAGGTGCTTCATTATAACCGACGATACGCGAAGTCACCAGATAGCGATTGTTAGGGTAGCGACTGGTCAGTGCGGCCACTGCCGCGGTCACTTCGCGTCGTAGTCCAGCCCCCCCTAACTCATCCAGGCCATCCAGGCACACACAGCAGTGACCCTGAGCGAGTTCTGTTTCAATGAAACCGGGGAACAGATCGAGCAGTAAATTCTCATGCGCGTGCGTGTAGAGGTAATCCATCAGCGAGTAATCGCCACTGCGCCCGGCTCGCTTGACGACGTAATCGTACAGCCGGATGAAGATGGGCAGGCGCTCTTCGCCAGGCAGGTTGAGCTGGTCGCTGCGGCCTTGAGCAAAGGCCAGGGTGATATGTTTGAGCAGGGTGGTTTTGCCTGCGCCCGGATCGCCCAGGATGACCAACCGGGAGTGTTCACGCAGTGCTTCATTAACCGGGATATGGCGTTTGATTATTTCGCGGGGCAGGGAGCCGCCCGCCCGCCGATGCCGAATGGATATTTGCTCGTCTTGGATGATCGTTTTAATAAATTCAACTGACTCAGTGGCTACTTCTACCTCGGCTTGCAAGTTGATAAAAATTTTTTCAAGGTGCAACGCCTGTCGATCTTTCAATTCAGGGATGCCGACAAAATCGAGGTCTTGATGGCGGTCAATAATTTGGGCCAGGTAACGCGCGATAAATTCTTCTCTGTGAGAAGGATCTGGGGGGGTATCGGTAGCATAGGGCTGATAGCGTTCATACTGGGTGGGGTTCTGTTCCTCAGCCCAAGCCAGGAGAAAATTAAGCAACCCTTGGCGGTCGGCAAACTCAAGGAGGTAGCGGACAAGGGTGGCTTTGCCGGTCAGTTCGGCTAGTTCGTGGTAAACAGGGCGAAACTCAGGCGTATCAAAGCAGAAATTGCGCAGCTCCGCCTCAGAGAAACCTTCAGTTACGAGGGTACGAATATTGACGAGGTGATATCTCATAACCCAATAGGGCTGGGGTTAAGGCAAAGATGAGCATTACAGCTTATATTCCTTAACAATGTTAAAATTTATTATCTTAATTATACTCTGAAATAAAACCCCGTCAACCCAATTTTCTTTTGATAGATACTTACTCCCTCCGGGGGCGGCGCTCACGGCGTTCGCGGCGCTGGTCGGTAGAACCGGCTTCCACGCCAGGAGGAGAGGCTTGGCGAGTAGCTTGAATCCAGGTCAGGCAGTTCGCATCGTGGCCCATAAAGACATCGGCGGCCAGGATAGCCTGCTTGATGTTGTGTTCAATGGGATTGGTGATAGCGCTGGTCAAGCCGTTGGAAATAGCCATCGCCAAAAATGTGCCGTTGAGCGTCGGGCGATTGGGCAGGCCAAAGGAGACGTTCGAGGCCCCACAGCAGGTATTCACCCCCAGTTCATCCCGGCAGCGATTGAGTATCCTGAAAACGGAACGTCCCGCGCCAGGCATTGCTCCAATAGGCATCACCAGCGGATCAATCAAAATGTCGGCTTTAGGAATGCCGTAATCCATCGCCCGCTCGACAATCTTCTTGGCCATGGCAAAACGCACGTCCGGGTCTTCGCTAATGCCGGTTTCGTCATTGCTGATACCGATGAAGGCACAACCGTATTTTTTGACCAGCGGCAGGAGGCGTTCCAATCGCTCATCCTCGCCGGTAATGGAGTTGAGCAACGGTTTGCCCTGGACCATAGCCAGGCCCCGTTCCAGCGCTTCAATAATCGAAGAGTCAATCGAAATGGGTACATCTACAATTGATTGCACCAATTGGATCGCTTCGGCCAGAATACGTGGTTCGTCGGCCAGGGGAATTCCGGCGTTAACATCAAGCAGGTTCGCCCCTGCTTCTACCTGGGCAATAGCATCGGCTTTGACCCGCTCGTAATTTCCAACGGCCATCTCGGCGGCCAACAATTTGCGCCCGGTTGGGTTAATACGCTCGCCAATAATAACAAAGGGACGCCCTGGACCAATGACCACTTCTTTGGTCTTTGAACTGAGAATAGTGTCTGCCACGGTGTACTCACTCCTTAAAAGCTTAGGGATTGGGAACTAACAATTGCCAATTGGCAATTGCTAACAATCTAATCATAGAGTAAAGTTGGTCGTTGTCAAACGATGTTGAGATGAGATTTTGGTTGCTGAGCCGTCAAGTTGGTGTTATAATACCCGCCACGATGGACTGCCCCGGATAAAAGGAGGAGTTATGCCCCGCCCAGCAACATATGTGATCTGGACTACTCCCTATTTTTTTTTAATAGGCCTGATGATGCTGGCTGTCACGGCCTGCGCCGGCGGAGAGACGCCGGAACCTCCTGCCAGCCCAACTCCGGAATTGAAGGTGGTCGTTTTTTCTACAGAGGCGCCGACGGCCACACCAACCGCCAGCAAGGCCACGCCTACGGCTGCTCCCACCGTTGGTTTTGGGATTAGCGTAGTTACTGCTACAGCCACCCTTACCGAGAATCAAACCACACCGGCAAATCGTCCCCCGGATGTCAACCCGTTGACCGGCCTCAAAGTGGCCGACCCAGCCTTGCTCAAACGCCGCCCCATTATGGTGCGGATTGGTAATGATCCCGGCGTGCAGCCGGTGGCTCTGGAAAAAGCTGATATAGTTTACGAAGAGTTGGTCGAATGGTGGGTGACCCGTTTTACGGCTATTTACCTGAGCCAAGACCCAGACATGATTGCGCCGATTCGTTCCGCCCGGCTGATCAATCTGCAACTAACACCGCAGTATCAGGGGGCATTGGTGAATTCGGGCGGTTCCGATCAGGTGCGCTGGGAG
>CAZUNT010000118.1:4920-8453 GCA_964622215.1 uncultured Caldilineaceae bacterium | reverse complement strand
CCCCGCCATCCGACGCAGACTGCGTATGAATACCAGAGCGATCTGGTTAACCTGGACGAGTTTTTTGTGCCGCAGCCGTATTTTTATCGAGAAAATGAAGGCTGGCAAACTCGCCTGGCTTTTGATGCGGTGAAAGCTCGCGAGTATATGAAGGATGAGGCTCTGGAGGCGGATGTCAAGCTGCGCGGTTTTGTCTTTAATCCCAAGTTTGATCTTAACGCCCTGCCCAAAGAGGCTGTCGGCGAGGCCAAAGAGGTCGTCATTCCTTATCCTCCTCAAACGAGTGAGGCCAAGTGGCAGTACGACCCGGTTAGCGGCAACTACCTGCGCTGGAAGGCCGGCGAGTCGATGACAGATTTTGACGGTAAACAACTGACCGCTACCAACGTGATAGTTTACTTTGCCGAACATCAAGACACCGATATTGTGGAAGACAGCAATGGGGCTACCTCCATTCGTATTATCGTCAATAGTTTGGGGACAGCGTGGCTGCTGCGAGATGGCAAAATTCTCAAGGGCAATTGGACAACTGACGGGCGCAACACGCCCAATTTTATCTTTAATGATGGCCGGCCAATGCCACTCAAACCCGGCAACACTTGGGTTGAAGTCGTGCCGGTGGATTACCTGATCACGATTGATGGGGTGAAAAACGACCGTCTCAAAGGGCCGGTCACCGGTGAGATGACCAGCGAGCCTGTCATGACTGAAAGCGAGCCAACCACCGCACCCCCGGCCACGCTCGAAAACAAACCGACCTCTGCTCCTTCGCCCACTCCAACACCGATTGGGGCCAGGGCCAAACCGACGGCAACCCCGGGAGGACAGTAAACGGTAGTTAGTAGACGGTAGTTAGAAGGCAGGAGATAGGAGAGCCGGGGTTGGGGCGAGGCATCACAAATTACTGTTACTCTTGTGAACATAGGTGATGAAAACGTCTTTCGGCGGTCCGCGGTCGTTTGTCGGCGGTCTTGTTAGTGTCTGACACAGCGGTCATGCTTGATCAAGAAATATTTGCCCTATTCATCGCCCGTCCGCTGGTAGAAACGTTGGCTGTTCGGCCCTTTTCTGGACACGTGTTGGGTCGGTTCGAACGGGCTTGTAATTTAATTGATGGACAGGGGCGTATCATCGCTCTGACGTTGCCAGAAGTGGGTAATGGCCCCTTCTCGATTGTGGTGGCAGGTCAACCGGAGTTATTTAAATCACTTTGGGTAGAACAACCTGCTTACACCGATGGGCAGGACTTGGTGATTGGCAGTTGTCGGGTCAAGCTGGGAGTAGCCCAAGTTTGGGAGCCGCGCCTGGCCTGTTTTTGTCAGCCGCTTGAGGTAAGCCCGGTGTTGGTCAATATGCTCCGGCCTTATACTGACTGGCCGCCTCTTTCTGGAGCTACCCCTGTCGTCAAAAATACCGACCGTTTAGCCGGTGAAGTAGCCATTCGGCTCAAACTGGCTCTTATTCAATATAAAGAGGTCGAAAGGCTCGAAAATTGGGGAGAGATTGAAGCGGCGGTTCAACAACTGGCCGGATTAGGCAGCGGATTGACTCCCGCGGGTGATGATTATTTAATTGGGGTGATGGCCGCTCTGTGGCTAAGCGGATATAAAAATTGGCCCCCTAAAATAGCCGCAAAGGCTGCTCCCCTGACTACGACTTTGAGCGCTGCCTTTCTGCAAGCTGCCGGGCGAGGTGAATTTATCGAACCCTGGCACGAGTTAGCTCAAGCCCTCTTTGTTGGAAGGGCTGAAGCTTTTGGTCAGGCGCTGAGGCGAGTCGCTCAGTTTGGGGCGTCATCAGGGTTGGATGCGCTAGCTGGCTTTACTATGACTCTTTCCGGAGACTGACAATTGACAATGGACATTTATCACAATTTTTAATTGAAAGCCCGGCCAGCGCCGGGTTTTTTTATTGTCTGTATCATTCAAATCATAAAATAGGCAAATAGTACCGAGTTTTTTGAGTTGCATACTTTATGACGAGTTAATTTAAGTTATTATGTCTAATACCTCTTGCAAGAAATTCAAAGAGTCGTTATAATTGTTTTAACATAAAAGCTTACCATAAAAGCTTGACATAGCGAAGTGAGAGAGCGCTGCGTCAGCCACACATTCAATTTGCACCTTCGTGCTTGGGGATGGCCGAGGTCAATAGAAGGGAGGTAGGAGTAAAGGGTCGAGAAAACTTTTTATCAATCTTTTTGATTTACCCGGTATGGTAAATCGAAGATACTGATTTTAGTAATCACGCTTTGTTATCAACATAAGGGATGCGAAAACTCTATTAATTCCATAGGAGGAAAAAATGAAAAAATCTCTTATCTTCAAAGCTCTCGCCATCGTTTTGGCCATTGTCCTGCTGCAATTGGCTGATACTTCAGAGAGCAAGGCTTGGGGCGGTGATTGTGGTAGCGGCGGCAGCCACTATGTGGTCTGTTATGGGGATACGCTGTACAGCATTGGCCGGCAATTTAACGTGAGCCCTAACTGTATAGCCCGGGCCAACAGATTGTGGGATCCTAACTATATTTATGCCGGGCAGGTGCTCTATATTCCACAGAATTGCCCGCCCTATCCTTGGCCAAGCCATCATCATGGCGGCTGGGATAACTCCAACTACGGTGGCTGGGATAACTCCAACTACGGGTGTTGGGGTGGTGACGACTGCTACCAACGCAGCCGCTGGCAGGGTTGCGGTAATGATTGCAACTGGCAAGGTTCCGGGTACGACTACACCGGCTACTACTATGATGGGTACAATCAGCGGTATAGCTATACCTGTGGCTACTACAATAACTGCTATTAGATGTATCTGCTGAAAAATCATGCGCCGGGGTAGCAGGCCCTAAAACCGTCTGGCTACCTCTGCGCCAAATAATTTCTTAAACAAAAAAGCCTGACCGAAATGGGTAGGCTTTTTTTGTTTCTCCCTCCACTGTCCATAAAGGAGCCTCTCTGCGCGCAGTTTGAGCATAGGTTTAAATCTTGCCGAAATTCCTCTGTATCGATATAATCGCTGGAATGTAAGTTTGGTAAAATGCTTATCAATAAACCTGATAGCTCCTGACTCAAGCTTTGAGCCGAGACACGCTGCGGCTTAAGCTAGAAGCCTGGGCATTAGCTTAAAATCACCTTAGGGAGACAGAAACGTTCTACTATGGAATACAAAGATTACTACAAAATCTTGGGCGTTGAGAAAAACGCCAGCGTTGACGAGATTAAAAAAGCCTACCGTAAATTGGCTCGCAAGTATCACCCTGATGTCAATCCCAATGACAAGGTAGCTGAAGAACGTTTCAAAGAAATCAATGAAGCCAATGAAGTCTTGACCGACTCGGAAAAACGAAGCAAATATGACCTCTTGGGAAACAGTTGGCAAGCCTACCAGTACGGAGGAGGCACGGGCGGTTTTGATTGGAGCCAATGGGTTTCCGAAGCTTACAAAAGCGGGGGACAAGTTAATCTCAATGATATTTTACGCGGCCGTGGCGGCGCTCGCCCGGGTTTTTCGGATTTCTTTGAAGCTATTTTTGG
>CAZUNT010000118.1:0-4820 GCA_964622215.1 uncultured Caldilineaceae bacterium | reverse complement strand
ACATTGAAGTGACTCCCCACCCCACTTTTGAACGGGTTGGAGACGACCTTTACAGCGAGCTGCCGGTTGATTTATATACGGCTGTTCTGGGCGGTGAGGCTACTGTCCCCACTCTCAAAGGCAAAATTAAACTCCGCATCCCGCCCGAAACGCAATCGGGCCGCACGTTTCGGCTCAAAAATCAAGGCATGCCCAAGTTAAAACAGCCCGACGAGCGCGGTGACCTGTACGCCAAAGTGATGGTCCAGTTGCCGCAAAATTTAACACCTGAGGAAATTGCTCTTTTTGAAGAATTAGCCGATATGCGGGGGCTATAAACAGGTCTCCGGCATGGCAAATCGTCAACAGTCGCCGGCAGCTAACCAACCTATGTACGTTATTAGTGTTGCGGCCAGGATGACCGGGCTGCATCCTCAAACTCTGCGTCATTATGAAAACCTCGGCTTGGTTGCCCCAAAACGGAGCGAGGGCAAGGTCCGGCTCTACTCCCCTGCCGATATTGACCGGCTGCGCCAGATCACCCGCCTGACCGACGAGTTGGGCGTGAATCTGGCCGGGGTGCAGATCATTTTGGATATGCGCGAACGGCTGGAACAACTCCAACTCGAAATGGACGCCAGGCAAGCCGAACTGGAAGCCGAAATAGCCCGCCTGCGCAAACGCCTGATCGAAGGCTCAGGGCGCTGATGAACACACCTGTTCCCTCCTCTCCAACCTCCCCACCCGCTGCCCAGACCGATACAAATGAAACAGTGGGCATGGCCCGGGCCGCCTCATTGATTGCAGCCGGTAATATTGTCAGCCGTATCCTGGGACTGGCCCGAGAAACCGTCATCGCCAATCTGTTTGGGGCCACCGGCCTGGTATCGGCTTTCCGCGTGGCTCAGATTATTCCAACCATGCTTTACGATTTGTTGGTTGGCGGCATGGTTAGCAGCGCCCTGGTGCCTGTCTTCTCCGAACAAGCGGAACGCGACCGGCATGAGCTGTGGCATCTGGCCAGTTTGATGCTGAGTTTGGCCGCCGTCGTTTTGGGGTTCATCGTGCTGCTCATCGAGTTAGCAGCGCCCCAAATTGCCTTTCTAATGGCCGGGGGATTGGACCAGGAATTGCTCAGTGTAACCGCGGCTCTTATGCGGCTGACTACGCCGGCGGTGCTTTTCCTCAGCCTATCGGGCCTTGTCACCGGCTTGCTCTACGCCCTCAAGCGCTTTGCCCTACCCGCTTTCACCGCCGCCATCTTTAATGCCACGATTGTGGCGGTGGCCCTGGTGGGCGTGTTGGGTTTGGGCCGGGGTATTGAAATGCTGGCAGTTGGCTTGCTCCTGGGCGCTCTGCTGCAAGTCGCCTTCCAGCTACCCGGCCTGCGTGATGCTCACCTCCACTTTGTGCTCGACCTGCACCACCCTGCCCTACGCCGCATTGGCAAACTTTACCTGCCGGTTATTTTGGGCCTGATCGTCAGTCAGGTTGCCATCGCCCTCGACCGCAACCTGGCCTCGCGTACCGGCCCGCAGAGCATCGCCTGGATGCAATACGCCACCACGCTGATTCAATTCCCCCTGGGTTTGGTTTCTGCGGCCATTTCCCTGGCTATCTTACCAACGCTCTCTCGTTTGGCTGCAACGGCCAATGCCGCCGACTCTTCACTAACCGAATTTATGGATACCCTGGCCACCGGCCTGCGGCTAGTTTTGATCCTCATCATCCCGGCCACAGTGGCCCTGTTTATCCTGGCCGAGCCGGTAGTTGGGTTGATCTTTCAACACGGCGATTTTACCGACTTCGATACCCGGCAAACGGTCCTGGCCCTGCGTCTCTATCTCCTGGGGTTGACCTTCGCCGCTATTGACCAGCCGTTGATCTTTGCTTATTACGCCCGCCAAAACACCCTTACCCCGGCCCTAGTTGGGCTGCTGGGGGTAGGCTTCTACCTGGCAGCGGCTCTGCTGCCCATCCTGGTTCGCCCCATGCAAATGGCGGATCTGGTCCTGGCCAACAGCGTCCAATTGACCGGCCACGCCCTGGTCATGCTGTGGCTGGTTAACCGCCTGGCGACGCTGCGCGGGCGCGGCCTTGGCCCGACGACCTTCAAGGCCGTTGTCGCAGCGGCGGCGATGGGGGCAGTTTTGTGGATAGCCTTGCCCTTCTTCAAAATGTGGCTATCCGCCGATAGTTTGATAGCTGAGATTATCCTGGTGGGTGTTTTGAGTGGGTTGGGTGGAGGCGTTTATCTTTTGGCTTTGTACTTGCTGCGGACGCCGGAGTTGTCTTTACTTTCTGCCTTGCTCAAGCGGGTTACTTCTAAACTTGATTCTTAAGTCTATGAACTTGGATCGTGTTTTGCGGCTTGTTTTATCTTTGCTTTTGGTTGGTTTGCTCATTGCACCTCAATGCGGCGGGCTATAAGGCGCTCAATATTGAACTTGGACGGATTTTGACAAATCTGAAGTGAAGAGTTAGCCGTTCAGTAAAAGTTCTGTTTGACAAATCAGACTCCTCGCTTTACAATAATGACGTGACATAAAGTAATAATTGATAATCAATAGTAACCTCAGTTCGGGATAAAGGAATAGGACACAGATTTACACAGATAAACACAGATTAATACCTTACGAGTCAGATTCTTGTACAGTGAGCAAGAAGTTGTTACACAGAGAAACGCGGAGAAATCACAGAGGTTCACAGAGAAATTTTTAAGACCCTCTGTGCGCTTCGCGTCTGTGCAACCTCTGTGTAGCTCTGTGTTCCTTCTTGGTTCTGGCTTGTCCAGGTTAGGTCAATAAATTAAGAAAAAATCTGTGTCCGATTAAAATTTTACCGGTTATCCCGAACTCAGGTTAGTAAGAAAAGGTATCCCGTCTACCTTCCTCTTTTCTTCGGGAGTGTGATGTTCGGTAAACGCAAACTAGAAGAGCTAAGCGTTGAGGAATTGGAACAGGCGCTGCTGATCAAGCGCCGCCAATCGCGGTTGGAGCGTTTCCAACGTCTCTCCGGCCAGGGGCGTTCGGCCAATGAGGCCCTGGTGGGTACAGCAGCTCAGCCCATACGCCCCAAGACACCGGCCAACCTCCCGGCGGCTCGCTCAAATACCCCGGCAATAGCGGCCTCCGGTCTCCCAACGGCGACAGTCCAACCGCTGCCGGGGTTATTCGGCCAGCGTAAGGCCGGTGCGGATCAGCTTGAACAGGCGGCGCGCCCCAAGAAAGTTATGAATGGTTTACTCCTGGGGTTGGAAGTTGCTGCTCTGATGGGATTGGTTGCCGTGTTGGTAGCTTCATATTTGAACCTGAGAGAGCTAAACGCCGAAGTCTCGCTGGCTCAACAGAATGCCGTTACCAAGGAAATTCCCACCCCCACCGTTGCCCCCCCGCCTATTACCCTGGCCCGCCTGCCTGGCGGCCATACTCCGCCTACCTCGCCCGGCGGCGCTGCGCCTGATGTGCCCCTGCATTTGCAGCAGTGGATCCAGCCCACCGCTTCCGGGGCGGCGCCGATTGAGGTCAAACCGGCGGCCAACGCGCCCACCCGCCTTATCATCCCCAAAATCAACGTAGATGCGCCGGTGGTCAATGGTGTGAACTGGGAGGATTTGAAAAAAGGGGTGGGCCATCTGCCCGGCAGCGCCAACCCCGGCGAGCGAGGCAATCTCTACCTGGCGGCGCATAATGACATCTTTGGCGAAATTTTCCGTAACCTGGAGAAACTGGAAGTTGGCGACGAATATTTCGTCTACGCCGGCGAGCAGAAGTTCCGCTACCTGGTCACAGAAAAGCAGATTATCGAGCCAACCGAGGTGGAGGTGATGCTCCCCACCACCGAACCGGTAGCCACACTGCAAACTTGTTACCCCTACCTGGTGGATACGCATCGTATCGTGGTGATCGGCGAATTAGCCGAATAACCCCGCGAGTGCTATAATTAAACCCTACTTGAAAAATTAAAGCCCACTGAGGCATCAACCCGGTGGGCTTTTCCGTGCGGAGAAGAACTTATTATGGCTAAAAGAACACGCCGGGAACGACGTTTAGAAACCGGAAAACCACGACCAACGCCGGCAGTTGGCTTTCCCACTGAACCGGAGCTCTATACCCCGGCAGCAACACCCCCTCCTTCGGCGAAGGCGGCTGAAGCCGCGCCGGCCAACAACCGCAAAACCAGCGTCAACTTTGCCCAGGAATATTTTTACGTTTACCGGGAAGTGACAACCATCCTGATACTTACGCTTCTGATGTTTGTGGTGATGATTGGCCTGTCGTTTGTGATATAACGCCGGCCGATCTTTGTTGCTGCAGCTCGGCCAAGATCGCCTCAAGCCGTTCCAACATCAACTCCTGCCCATGCGCTGAAGCCGGGGTGGCCCGGCCTGGTGGATCGAGGGCATTGCCGGTCAGGGCCGGGCCGATGGTCATGGCCAGGGTGGCAATCAGTTTGCCGGTTTGGGTTTGAGCAAAAATATCGGCATACCCTACGGACAGGCACGTGCTCATATAATACAGCGCGTCCACGAAGGTCCGAATCTTTGGATTAACCCCTCGTTCGGCCAGGTAAAAAGCCGCCGAGGCGCTGAACAGAAAGCCGGTCAGCGACTCCAGCGGGCGGCGGGTCAGCCATTCGGCCAGACCGGCCGCCACATCCCCGCGTTTGTCCATCACCTCACGCAAAACATTCGTTACTTGGACGCTGGAAATGCCGGTGAAGACGTAGAGCAGATCGTTACTGTTCACGTATCACTTCCCCGTATACCGCAGATACACATCCTCAAAATTCATCTCGGCCAAAATCGGCAGCAAGGCCAGCGCCTGCCGCGCCTGGGCCAC
>CAZUNT010000117.1:0-22213 GCA_964622215.1 uncultured Caldilineaceae bacterium | reverse complement strand
CGATTGACCCGGACCGTCTCTTCTCGATGCTGCGGGTCTGGTTGAGCCGGGAGTAGGTACTCAGTTAGACTCGGTAGATCCAAAAAAGGCAGTAACTATAGAGAATAATTTATTCAGGAGGAATGTCATGAAGGGTGACCCACAACTTAAATATTCATACCTGTTTATCATTATCTTACTCGCCATAACCGGCCTGTTATTCACGGCTTGCGGCGGTTCGTCGGAATCCAAAACTTACACCATTGGGGTGATGACAGAAGTGCCATGGCTGGCTGTTATTTTTGACGGTTTCAAAGCCGGGATGGCCGAGTTAGGTTATGTTGAAGGTAAAAATATCACCTACATCTATCACAGCGAGGTAGGACCTGATTTCGCATTGTTTGAGCGCGAAGCCCAGGGTTTTCGGGATCAGAAGGTAGACTTAATCTTGACCATAGGCAGCACGACCACCAAGGCGGCTATGAAAGTTGTGGAGGGCACAGATATGCCCATAATCACTGTCCCGATTCTTAATCCGGTCGAAGAAGGGATTGTGGCAAGCATCAATCGCCCCGGCGGCAATGTGACCGGTGTTCAAATTGTTGATCAAAACCCTAAAGCTGTGGAATGGCTGCTCAAGATTGTGCCAGGAACAAAAAAGGTCTATATACCTTACAACCCCGCCGATGATATTTCCACGCCGTACATAAAAAAACTGCAAGAAGCTGCACCCAGGCTGGGGGTGGAGCTTTTGCCGGGCGAGGCGAGCAGCGTAGATCAAGTACTGGCTGCCATTCAAACCCTGCCCAAAGAGAGCGCCATCTTTATCATCGTGCCTTTACCCAGTTTAGAACCGGGCTTTGAGGCTATTGGCAAGCTTGCCGCTGAACGTGGTATCCCAATAGGCACATGCAATCGTCTGATAGGCGATCCGCCGTTTCCCATATTCACCTTTTCGGTTGAGGTACGCGAAGAAACTAAACAAGCGGCCCGCCTGGTAGATCAGATATTCAAAGGAACCAAGCCGGCCATGTTGCCTGTAGAAACGGCCGAATATTTCTTGACCATCAACTTGAAAAAAGCCCAGGAAATCGGCCTCAATATCCCGGATGAGGTCCTGAGACAGGCCGACACGGTCGTTCGCTAAAAACATAGTCGTAAAAACCTGATCGGTTGATGTGATCACAATAACTAATAACTATTGGTAGGGTGACAAAAAGGACAAATGACAGTACAATAGGCATAGGCAGGAGGTTGGTTGGACGAATTTTGATTTAGGAGTAGCGATGAGGGAGAAACCTAAGATTTTAGTTGTTGACGATAAACCGGAGAACCTCTATGCGATGAACAAGCTTCTCCAGGAGTTAGACGCGGAAGTGATCCAGGCCCTCTCTGGGGACGAGGCGCTGCAACTGACCCTGGACCATGATTTTTGTGTGGCTATCGTCGACGTTCAAATGCCGGAGATGGACGGCTACGAAATGGTCGAGTTATTACGCCTCAATGAAGGTACAGCCGCCCTGCCGGTTATCTTTGTCAGCGCCATCTACTCCGATGAGTACCACCACCGCAAAGGCTACGAGGCCGGGGCCGTCGATTTTCTGAGCAAGCCCCTTGTCCCGGAAATCCTGCTCAGCAAAGTCCAGGTCTTTATTGACCTGTACCAACAGCGGCAGGCGCTGCAAGAGGAAATCAAACAACGCCGGCAGGCTGAAACGGCGTTACAGGAGGCAAACCTGGCCTTGTCCCAATTAAATGCCGACAAGGACAGATTCGTTTCCATTATCTCGCACGATCTGAGCAACCCTTTAACTTACCTGCTGGGTAATGTGGAGCTGTTGGTTCGAGGGAGTGATGAACTGAGCCGGGCTGACATCAAGAGTATGGGCGAAAGTATCTACCGGGGGGTTAAAGCTATTCATAACTTGTCCAACTACTTGCTGACCTGGGCGCGACTGCAACGAGAAGGCGGAATGAAGTGTCTGCCGGAACCTATCGAACTGAGAGATTTTGTCAAGAATATTTTGGCGGCCTTGGGGGAGATTGCCGCCCAAAAAGAGATTGAGTTGAATAATACCATTACCCCTGGTTGTTGGGTGCAGGCCGACCGCTCCATGCTAGAGACGGTCATCCGTAACCTGATCGGCAATGCCATCAAGTTCACCCCTCGCGGCGGCCAGGTCACCCTGACCGAGTACAGCAACGACGTCGATAGCCAGGATGGTTTGGTGAGAGTACGGGTGCAGGATACGGGAGTGGGGATAGACCCGGACAACCTGGCCAAGTTGTTCAGGATAGATATGTATCAGAGCACCCTGGGCACGGATCAGGAGCCAGGCAGTGGCCTGGGCTTGATTATCTGCAAAGAGATGGTCGAGTGGAATGGGGGGCGGATCTGGGTGACAAGTGATGGCGTGCCAGGCCAAGGCACGACGGTGACGTTTACCGTGCCGCTGGTTACTCCTCCCCGACCCGTGAAATAGAACAAAAATGGAAATCAAAGATAGTGACTATGACCGAAAAACCTCGTGTTCTGATTGTTGACGACCGGGCAGAAAACCTCTACACTCTGACGAAGCTCCTCAAGATATTGGAGGTGGAGGTATGCCAGGCTGCCTCCGGCGTTGAAGCCCTCAACCTGACCCTGGATCACGACTTCTGTGTGGCTATTATCGACATCCAGATGCCGGAGATGGATGGCTACGAATTGGTGGAACTATTGCGCAGCAACGAAATGACGGCTACGCTACCGGTCATTTTTGTCAGCGCGATCTACTCCGATGAGTACCACCACCGCAAGGGTTATGAAGCCGGGGCGGTGGACTTTCTAAGCAAGCCCTTTGTCTCGGAGATCATGCTGAGCAAGGTCAAGGTTTTTATCGACCTGTACCAGCAGCGACAGGCGCTGCAACAGGCGAATTCAGCCCTGGCCAAGTTGAATGTCGATAAGGACAAATTCTTTGCCGATATCTCCCATGAGCTGCGAGGTCCCCTCAATGCCTTGCTGGATAATGCCCAACTGATGTTTCAGGAAACAGAACAGATAGCCCCAGCTCAACTCCAACACATCGGCAAGCAAAATTACACTTCCACCCTGACCATCTATAGCCTGTTCGAGACGCTGATGACCTGGTCCACCATGCAACGAATACATCTAAAATACCCTTTTGCTGAAGTAAACCTACGTGACCTGGCTTATCAAGCGGTGGAAGTGTGGGGCGAGATGGCTGCCCGGAAAAATATAGAACTCCTCAACGATATTGAAGAGGAGATATATGTTTATGCTGATGAAATGATGTTGGCGACGGTCATTCGTAACCTGCTTGCCAATGGCCTCAAGTATACCTTGAGTGGAGATCAGGTCACTCTGTCCGCCCGGCTGGCCGAACCGCCGGAGCGAGACCAGGGGCGCACCCCGCCGCAATTGATCGCCATTTCTGTGACCGATACCGGGACAGGGCTGAGTCCAGAAAGTTTGGCCAGACTATTCAGGGTAGATATCCCCCATACTACCCCCGGCACGGCTCAAGAAATCGGGGCCGGTTTGGGTTTGGTTATGTGTAAAGAAATGGTGGAATATCAGGGAGGCCGGATTTGGGTGGAGAGTAAATTGGGGCAGGGAACCAGCGTTACCTTCACCGTGCCTTTAGCCGCCGAGTTTGCCAGGTATATGTAGACTTATCGTTCCTACCGCTTATATTTCCAACAATTCTGAAATAATGCGGCGAAGCTTTTGCAGTTTGACCGGTTTACTCAAGACATAGGGGATGTCTACCTCCAGAGCTTGCTGGACCAACCACTCGCTGCCAAAAGCGGTGAATATCACCACGACTACTTCCGGGTATAACTGCCGCACCTGCCTGGCCAGAGTCAATCCATCCATCTTAGGCATATTATAATCTGTAATTAACAGATCAAAAGAGGTGTCCTCAAAGAGCTGCAGGGCCTCTTCGCCGTTGTCGGCGATGATAACCTCACAATTGGTTATCTTCGCCAGGCCATCTTGCAGCAGGTAGGTAATGGCCGGCTCATCATCTACAACCAAAATGCGTTTTTGTCTAATCCTATGTTCAACCGGCCAAGTCGAGTTGGCTGGTTCGGATAGAGCGGCTGGAGGGTGATATTTTTTGTTATCCAATTGATTCCCAAGTTGCATCAGGTTAACCCCTCTCCTGCGTTTATAAACCACTTTTGGCTGTTTACTGACTGACCTTACGGCAATTCCGTAACTTTTTTTCCTCCTTTACAGCATACCACAAAATATAAAACTGAATGTTTAGATTGTATTAACGTTGTGTCAAGATTACGTTGGTGTCTACCTAAGATTTACCCCCCAATGGTATAACCTACACTGCGCACGGTCTTAATGACGTCGCTACGGCCAGTAGCCTCTTTGATTTTTTGCCGGATATTATGAACATGCTGGCGAACCATATCTCTTGCTTCCCAGCGGTCACTGGTATATCCCTGGACCTCCCGAATTAGCTCCTGGGGGGAAATAACTCGAGGGGCCATGCTGACCAGGTAGGCGAGTACATCAAACTCGGTCGGGCTAAGCTCCAGTAGATGCCCGTTCAGCGTAATAATGTGTTGAGATGAATCTACAATCAGCGCGCCATAGTATAAGAAACGATCTTGCTCGGCCAGAGGCTTTTCTGTGGGTATAGCAGGCAGTGAGAGGGGTTTGGTCTCGACCGGCAGCGCCAGATTTGGATCGCCGGATAAGCTGGCCCGGATATTATTGAGTTCGTCGGCCAGGCTGCGTTCCAGTTGGCGGAGTACATAACGCTGCTGTAATTGCCGTTGGCGCTTAATCAACCCCTGGCGAATGCTCTCGCGCAACTGGATGGTCTTACAAGGTTTGAATAAATAATCATGAGCGCCCTGACGCAATGCTTCAACCGCGCTTTCCAGGGTACCGTGGGCCGTCAGGATTATAACGACCGTATCCGGGGCTTGACGGTGCAGCGCAGTGAGAACGTCCATCCCACTGATACCGCCGAGCATTAAATCAAGCAGAGCCAGATCAAACTCTTGGTGGGTGATAACCTCCAAAGCTTCTTCCCCGCTGGCTACGGCTACCACCTGATGACCATCGTTGATGAGCGTTTCTTCTAGATAAAGGCGAATGCTCAACTCATCTTCTACAACCAAAATTTTGGTGGTTGACATGATTCTTTCTCCTGGTTGGATATCAGTCCGGTGGCTGTTCTACCGGCAGTAAGATGGTAAAAGTTGTTCCCTGGCCTATCTGGCTGGTCGCTGTGATTCGCCCCTGATGGGCGGTAATAATTTGGTAGCTGGTGAACAGGCCGAGTCCCGAGCCGTATTCTTTGGTGGAAAGAAAAGGCTCAAACAGGCGAGCTAAGACTTCCGGCGGTATGCCGGCTCCGGTATCTCTAAATTCAATGCGTACGGCCGGTTGCGGCTGGCTGCCGTAAAACTGAGCCTGATCCAGGGCTGTGCCAATGAACAGCGTACCCCCCTGCGCCTGCATTGCATCGACGGCATTGAGGGTCAGATTGAGAAAGACCTGCTTCAGATGATCGGGGCTAGCCTGAATGAGGGGCAAGTTGTCGCCCCAGTTGCGCTCAACCCCAACCCGGCCATGCTGTAACTTTTTGTTAGCCAACTGGAGCACGCTTTCCAGAATCAGGTGTAGGTCAACGGCCAGCATCTCCACTCGAGCTATCCGGTAAAACCCGTTCGAGGAATCAGCAACAACCTGCGCTCCAGAAAGGGGCAGGCGATAAAATTCCCGCATACGATGCACAATACTGGCAATACGTTCAATTTCCCGGTTAGCTATATTCAGATAAAAGTCAATCTTCTCCTGGCGATGCTGCTGGCTTAACTCTTCGCCCAACAAACTCAAAAAGCCCAGAATACTTTGCAGCGGGTTATTAATTTCGTGAGCAATCGAGGCCATCAATCGCCCCAGGGCCGCCATTCGTTCGCTCTGCACCAGTTGAGCCTGAGTGGCCTGGAAGGCCAGCATCTGATTTTGCAGATCTTGATACAGTTGGGCATTTTCAAGTGCAATAGCCGCCTGGGCCGCATAAGCCTCGGCTATGCGGCTATGAGTCTCGGTATAAAAGTCGGGTTGGTGCTTATCCAAGGTAATCATGCCGATAGCGCGATTTTTGAAAACCAGGGGCACCCCTAACCAGGATCGGATTAACGCCGTAGCCGAAGTTATCGGAGCCAGGGTGAGCGGGCTACTACGGGTTGTATCAGGAATAATCACCGGCTTAAGGGAGGAGATGACCTGGTAATCAGGGCTGAATCCCTCCTGCAGCGGAATACGCGTCCCAATCACATCTGACGGCTCAACAAAACCTTGCCCGGCAATTATTTCCAGGTGATTCTCTTTCAAAAGCTGAACGGCGGCGCTGTCGTAGGGAATAACCACCTGCAATTCCATTAAGATCCGGCCCAGCAGTTCACCCAAATCTATAGTCGAGGTCAGGGTTAGAGCGGCCCGGCGCAGCGCCTCAGCTTCGCGATAGCGCTCCTGTTCGGCCTGGTAAAGCCGGACATTCTCCGTATTCAGCCTGAACAGTTCCTCCACTCCTTTTTGTAGTCTCTGATAGAGCCGGGCGTTTTCCAGGGTCACAGCCATCTGGTCAGCCAGGGTTTGCAAGAGCTGCTCGTCCGCCGGAGTAAAATAGTTCGGGGTAACGCTGGCGACATGCAGCACTCCAAGGCTTCGGTCCCTGACCCGCATAGGCACGCAGAGTTCCGCTCGCACCGCCGAGTTGCCTAAAAAAGGCACATAGTTAGTATTCTGGCTTATATCCGGCACGTGGATGGCCCGCTTATTAAAGATTACCGCCCGGCCCAGGTCCACTGCTTGGCCTTCAGTCAACGATATACTCCGGCTGTTTATATCCGGGCTATCGCCGACGTGGTAGTGATACTCCAATGCGCCGGTTAATTCGTTAATTAGGCCGCAACCGGTGATAGTGGCTTGAAGAATGTCAGCGGCCATCGCCAAGACCTGCCGGATAATCTTCGGTTCATCCCGCAGCAAGGTCAACTCCTGGCCCAGTTGGTAGATAACCGCTAACCGTTCTTCGACCCGCTTGCGCTCGGTGATGTCTTCGGCCAGGCCCACCGTGTATAAGATTCTATCCTCTTTTTTTACCGGGAACGAACGCGCCCGGACCCAACGCCGCGTGCCGTCGGGCCGGGTGATGCGATACTCCTGGTCAAAGAGATTTTGCTGTTCCAGTTCTGCTCTGAAGGCGGCTGCGACACGCTTTCTATCTTCTGGGGCCACGCTTTCTATAAACAAGTTTGAATTCTGATACAGGCTGGCACAACTCCGGCCCCAGACCTGCTCGTAGGCCGGGCTGATATACAACATCTGATCATAATTCTGAATCCAGAAAACCTCGCGAATATTTTCGGCCAGGTCGCGGAACATCTGCTCGCTCCGGTGCAGGGCCTGAGTGCGTTGTTCCACCCGCTGTTCAAGTTCTTCGTTTATCTGCCGTAAAGCTTCCTCGGCCTGTTTACGTTGGGTCACTTCCTGCTGAAGCTGTTCATTAGCCCTGGCTAACTCAGTTGTACGTTCGGCCACCAAACCTTCCAGATGGTGGTGATATTCATCTAACTTCTGTTCCAACTGCTTACGCTCGGTGATGTCCACAAACATGGCTCGCGTGCCAATAATCTGGTTGTCAGGGTCAATTTCCGGCCTGGCTCTTAACAGCGTCTCGATGATGGAACCATCACGAACGATAAGTTGCCGTTCTTCGACCAGGAAGTGGCCGGTCAGGGCGCGTTGGTAACCACCCCGCTCCAATGCTTCCACCTGAGAGGCGGGGGTGTAGAAGTCGGCCAGCGGCCGGCTTATGACCTCGGCCCGGTTGTAATTAAGGGTGCTTAAGAACAGCTCATTACAATCGACGATAATCGGTGTACCGGCCTGGTTACGGGTAATAACGTACATCGCCGGCGCTTCCTCAAACAGCTCCCGATAACGTTTTTCCGTTCGTTGTAGGATTTCCTCGGCCTGCTTACGGGCGGTAATGTCCCGAATAATGGCCATAGTGGCAGGTTGTCCTTGCCAGACTGTTCTGGCTACCGTAATTTCCACATAAATATTGTGGCCCAGTTTATGCACCAGTCTCATCTCATAGGGGAGAAGAACCGGCGCCCCGGCCAGCCACTGCCGATAAAGACTCATCACCTCCTCGTACTCGGCCGGATGGATTAACTCCTGGACGGTCCGCTGCTGCACTTCGTCGTTGCTATACCCGCCAATTTCTACGGCATGCTGATTGGCATAAACTATACGGCCTTCGCCAACAAAAACAGTAATACCATCACTGGCGTTATCGGCCAGCGCTCTGAAATTGGCCTCACCCTGCTGCTGCGCCTCCAGGGTCATTTGCAACGTTTCTAATGCCACCTGTAACCCCATCTCATTGCGGCGAGCGCGTTCAAGGGCGTTAGTGGTGCTGAAAGTTGCCAGGTGTACCAACAGGGCCGTATAGGTAAAGATAACAATCAGCCCTATCCCCATCATCACCGAGTTATCAGGTAGGAGGGGCGGAGGTAAACTGCCGTTCAATTCGGCATAGAGCAGACCTATTCCGGCGGCCACAGATAAACCAACAAAAACCATCCCCACCCGGGTATTATAGATCAAGCCGGCCAAAAGAATAACGACCATATAACTGGCCAGGACAGGAGCATGAATACCTCCGGAGATCACGGCAAACAGGGTAACAAATAGCCAGGTAAAAATAGTAAAGACAAGACCAGTGGCTGTAACATAACCATGCCGTAAGAAAAAAAGTCCGCTTAAGGCGAGCAGCAGCCAGATGCTCATAGGCACGAGATGAGGCAGGGGATCGGGCTGTAAAATCAGCACCAGCAGGCTTGAGATTACTCCAACCCCGATAGTCCCTAAAAAGATAATATAAAGCAGAGCAGCTACACGGGTTTTGTCTGCCTCATCCGCAAAAATAGGCGGGGTCAGAATGTGTCTAAAGGAAGTTAACATCACAACCTCTTCCTTTGAAGCTGGAAGGTCAGTCCTAATTTTAGGAATTATATGCAATCATACCACAACATCACGAACTCTTCCAGCCCTTGCCAGGTACTAAAGTAATCAGTATATATTTGGAATTGCTGAAAAAACCCCCAATTATTGGGGTGTTGCCAAAGCGATAAATGTATTATATTGTAATCAATAGTTTCCCCTCCTTCTCATCGGTCTTCTCCCAGAACCCCCGGTTCATAAAACCGGGGGTTCAACTTTTAAAGCCCAAAGACAATCATACGGTTACACTTTGCCTGGTTTTTTCTAATTCGCTAAAATTAAGCGATAACTTGTCGGAAAAAACCAAGCAAAATTTTTGAGAGTATTATACATTAGTTAATGAGCAAACGTTACCCCATTCCCGCCAGCGAAGCCCGCATCGAACTGTATATAAAAAATTCGCGCTTTATTGGCCGGGCCGGCTACACGCCCAGTGTAGAGGAGGCCAAAGCTTTTATTGAGAAAGTCAAAGCCGAAGAGCCAGGGTATACTCACGCCGTTTATGCCTTTGCCATTGGGCATGGGGTAACGGTGACTCACGGTATGAGCGATGCCGGCGAACCCAGCGGTACGGCGGGCCGGCCTACCCTGGCCGTGGTTAAAGGCAGCGGGTTGGGTGATGTGACAGTGGTCACGGTGCGCTACTTTGGTGGCACCAAGTTGGGCACAGGAGGATTGGTCAAAGCCTACACCGAAGCCGCTCAGCTCGTTTTGGCCGAACTGCCGGTTACCGAAAAGGTAGAGCGGCGATCAGTGCAGTTAACGATCCCTTACACCTACTATGAGCTGGTCAAACGCTTAAGCGACATCCATCACGGCCGGATAGAGGACGAGGATTTTGCTACTGACATCACCCTCCGGCTAACCTTCACCACCGATGACCTACCTGCCTTTGAAGCAGCGCTGTCCGAGGCTACTCATGGCAGAATTTCAGTTGAAGGTTGAACCTTCAACCTTGAACCTTCAACCTTCAACTTTTTCTTTGACAACCCCAGTCCCCTGCATTATCATACCTTCAGCATAAGCTGAGGTTGTTTATGACAACTGTTTTAGAAAATATCCGGGTGATTGATCTCACCCAAGCCCTGGCCGGCCCCTATAGCACGATGCTGCTAGGGGATATGGGCGCTGATGTGATTAAAATCGAAACACCTGGTTCGGGCGATCAGAGCCGAGGCTGGGGACCACCTTTTGTTGAAGGCGAAAGTGCCTATTTTCTGAGCATTAATCGTAATAAACGGAGCGTCACCCTGGACATTAAATCGACTGAAGGACGAGCCATCTTACACAAATTGGTCGCTACGGCCGATATTTTTGTCTGCAATATTCCCAAAGCAGTTTCACGCCAGCGGGCCGGTATAGACGCTGTAACTTTGCAAACCCTCAATCCGCGCCTCATCTACTGCCTGATTAGCGGCTATGGCAGCAACGGCCCGTATGCCGAGCGCCCCGGCTATGATCTGATTGCCCAGGGTGAGGCCGGTTTAATGAGTGTGACCGGCGAAACGGAAGGCGAACCGATGCGTTACCCCATTCCCATCGCCGATATTACCACCGGCATGTACTCGACTATCGGGATTCTGGGGGCGTTGCTAACTCGCCAAAAGACGGGCCGGGGGCAAATCCTGGATATGACCCTGTTGGAAAGCCAATCGGCCTGGTTGACCATGCTGGCTTCATCGCTACTGAATGGGGGCCAGGAGCCTCAACGGTTGGGTAACGCCCACCCCAATATCGTCCCCTATCAAGTGTTCAGGGCACAGGACAAATATATTATCCTGACCGTCGGCACGGAGAAATTGTGGCAGGCCTTTTGTGATGCTCTAGGCTTGGAACAGCTTAAAAATGACCCCCGCTTTGCCACTAATGCGGAACGAAACCGGAACCGAGCGGTGCTGGTCCCTATCCTGGAGGAATTGTTCGCCAGTCGCCCGGCGGATGATTGGCTGGATAAGTTGAAAAATACGGGCATCCCCGCTGGCCCTATTAATTCGATTAGCGAAACCGTGGTCCATCCGCAGCATCGGGCGCGAAACTTCATAGTGGAGTTGGAACATCCTCTCGCCGGGCTGGTTAAGTCGATGGGTAACCCGGTTAACTTATCCGAGACACCCATAAGCTATCGTCTTCCGCCGCCTACCCTGGGCCAGCACACCGACGAAATCCTGGCTGAACTTGGCTACAATGAGGCCGTTATAACCTCATTTCATCAAAATCACGTAGTGTAATTAGAGGAATCATTATGAGTGAAGAAAAAATCGTCGTTACTATTAGTCGTAAAGACCGGACGATGGTCTTTCCGGTCAACGAGAGAGATAAACTCCGCGACATCCTGCATGACCGCATCTGGTGGGATCGCCGCAGCAACCGTTGGGCCGGGCGTGGAGACGTAGAAGAACTGAAAGAAATTCTGGAAAGCCAGGGCTACGAGGTTAAGCTGATAGGACCGAGGTAACGCATCTGAACAATTTTAATAAAAAACCGGGACACAATGTCCCGGTTTTTATTACCCAAATCACAATAATTACCCTTCTTCGGCTCGTTCTTTGGCTCCCGTTAAGACCTCGGGTTCGGCGGCAGGCGCTTCCAGTTCCGCCAAAGATTCGGCCGTCACCGGGGCTTCAACCTTGGCCACCATCGACTCTGAATCAGTTAGGATGGTAATCGTGCTGGGTACTTTCAAATCGGTCACCATGATCATGTCATTGTACTCAGCCAGGCCATCAATATTAACCTCAATCGAAGCCACGAGGTCGGACGGGAGACACTCAATTTCAACCTCATTCAAACCGTGGACTAAAACACCCCCTAAATCCCTTACTGCTGGGGAAGTCCCAACAAAAACTAAGGGCACTTCAGCAGCTACTTTCTCATTCATGTTAACGGCGTAAAAATCAACGTGCAAGAAACTGCGCTTAATCGAGTCACGTTGAATATCACGGGCCAGGGTCATGAGAGGTTTCTTTGCACCCACCTGCAGGGCGATCAACTGGTGCGTGCCAGCTTCGTTAATAACCTTGTGTAAGGCTTTGGCCTCTATCTGGAGCAGGTCAGCTTCCTTGTTCTTGCCATACACAACGGCTGGGACATAGCCTTCCCGACGCAACTGTTTGACATGCTTGCCAACGGCCTGACGGGGTTCTGCTTTTAAATCGAGCGCTTCCATAATTTTACAATACTCCCAATTTGGTTAAAATCCTCGGACAAAATAAAATCGTCCCACGCCTGTGTGACGATTTTGGTCAGACAGCTTTTTATTGTAGTAACGAAGTGTCATTTCGTCAAATCCAGCTACCCGTTAGTGTTTCACTTTTTTAAGGTTAGGCCCCTTTACAAATTTACGCTATTGGTATAATACTGGGAGTATGAAAATAAAACAGCAAGTTCAGAGCAATTCTCTTATCTCGGTTGAGGATGCTCAGAAAATTATCCTGGCAAAGATTACCCCGGTTGAGGCGGAATGGCTGCCGCTGCCCAACTGTTTCGGTCGAGTGCTGGCTGAGGCAGTGGTATCCTCGGTCAATGTGCCTCCCTTTACCAATTCGGCTATGGATGGCTATGCAATTGTCGCCGCCGATAGCCAGAACGCGTCGTTCCAAACACCGATTGTCTTAAAAGTGATCGACAATGTTGCGGCTGGGACGACTCCTGTCAAAAAATTAACCTCCGGGACAGCCGTTCGGATTATGACCGGCGCGCCCATCCCCCAGGGCGCCGACGCCGTGATTCGCTTTGAGGAAACAAGTGAGTATACTTTCTCCCATTCTTCCCTTAAAAGAGGGGAAGAATTGGGTGTTGACGAAGTACTGCTCTATCACCCGATAGCTTCCGGCGATAATGTGCGGCCGATTGGCGAGGATATTAAAACCGGGCAAGTGATTTTGAAGGCCGGGCATTACCTGCGCCCGCAAGATATCGGCGTATTGGCGGCGATTGGGCAGGCCAGGGTATTGGTTCACCGCCGGCCGCGGGTAGCAATCCTGGCGACAGGGGATGAATTGGTCGACCTGGACGAACCGGTTGAGCCGGGCAAAATTCGCAATTCTAATGGATATGCCCAGGCGGCGCTAGTGGAAAAATATGGCGGTGAGCCGGTTATGCTGGGAATTGCTCGCGACACCGTCGCAGACTTGACGGCTAAAATTCGGACCGGTTTGGCTCAAAAAGTTGACCTCTTTCTGACCTCGGCGGGCGTCTCGGTGGGCGATTTCGACATGGTTAAGAACGTTTTGGCCGCGGAAGGCGAGGTACAATTTTGGCAGGTAGCCATCAAGCCGGGCAAACCCCTGGCTTTTGGCGTCCTGGGCCGCCGTGATGAGGCTGGACAGGTCACCCGCCAAGTTCCGTTGATTGGACTACCCGGCAACCCGGTCGCGTCGATAGTTGCTTTTGAGGTATTTGCCCGGCCTGCGCTCCTAAAATTGGGAGGGCGGCACATTTATGCCAAAACTTCCGTCCAGGCCCATCTGGACGAGGAAATCACCAACAGCGGCCGGCGGCACTATATGCGGGCTTTCGTCCGCCTGGAATCTGACGGTTATCACGTGACAACGCGGGGTAGTGGGGTGCAGGTGCAGGGATCGGGCATTTTAACTTCGCTGGTGTGGGCTAACAGTTTGGTGGTCGTGCCGGAAGAGGTAGCTTATCTGCCACCCGGCGCTTTAGTTGAAGTTTGGATACTTGACTGACCGGAAAATTTGGTTAAACTCTGTAACAAAATACGGGGAGTAGGGACGCAAAGCGAGGAGTAGGGAGTAGGGAGATAATCTATAACCTACAACTTGTAACCTTTGACCTGCAACCTGATTGAGGTAAGATATATTGGCTAAAACTCAAAAACGTACATCTAAAGTGGAACCCAAATCACCTATTTCACCTTTGATGATTGGGCTTGTTATAGGCATTGCCATTCTCGTAGTGGGGGGATTGATTGTACTGGGTAATATTAACACACAGGCGACTGCCGCGATTGATCTCAGCCAGTTTCCAAGTGCAGGCAACAGTAAGGCCGCAGTTACTATTGTTGAATACTCCGATTATAACTGCAGCCATTGTCGGAGTTTCAATATGGATACTTTCCCCCGGCTAAAGGCGGATTATATAGACACGGGCCAGGTGAAATATGTGGCTTATCCCTTCGCCCTATGGCCGCAGACCGTTATAGCCACCGAAGCGGCCCTATGCGCCGCCGACCAGGGTAAGTTCTTTGAATATAAGCATGCCCTGTATGAAAAACAGGGGCAGATTGCCTTTGCCGAAGGTCCATTAACCGACCTGGCCGCCACCCTTGACCTCAACCGAAACTCCTTCGCCCAATGTCTGTCTAGCGGCGCCCACCGGGCTGAGGTAGAAACCGCTCGGGCCAACGCAGCCAATCGAGGTATACAGTCAACCCCTATTTTCTTCGTCAATAATCAGCGGGTGGAGGGGAATCAACCCTATGAGGTATTTAAGGGAATTATCGAACAGGAGTTAGTTAAAGCCCAATGAGTACATCAACACTTCGCTTAAAGTGGATCGAGTTCGACTGGCTGCGCTTGGTTATGCTCATCTTGATAATCGCCGGTCTGGGGGTGTCGGCCTACCTGATGTGGGGCTACACCACACCTGGCGCAGTCCTGGCTTGCGGCGGGTCAACCGGCTGTGAGGAGGTTAAGAATAGCAGCTATGCGAATTTGGCCGGGATTCCTCTGCCGGTACTGGGCCTGGGAAATTTTTCTACCCTCCTCATTTTGCTCCTGCTGCAAGGGTATTCAGTGGTTCGGCGTGAGGGTTGGGCGCCCTACCTGGCTTTAGCTGTTTTTGGTATTTCCCTGGCCGGGGTGCTATATTTCGCCTATTTGACTTACGTTGAATTTTTTGTAATTTACGCCATCTGTCGTTGGTGTGTAGCTGCGGCTATTATTATGACCGCCGTCTTTTTGCTTTCAATCTTTAATTTGGGCAAAACTCAATCTAATCCTACCGAGGGGTGATCATGGCCACAAAAATCATTTGCCGGGCAAGCGACTGCATTTTCTGGGAAGACAAACTCTGTACCTCCGAAGAAATCATCTACGATCCTGAAGAAGGTTGTCTAACCTACGAGGTTCTGGACGACCTGGTTGACCTGGGCGAAGATGAGGATGAATGGGAAGATGATGAGCTAATCGACGAGGAGGAGGAGGAGGAGGAGGAGTTAGCCTGGGATGAGGACGAAGACGAAGACCTCTTCCTGGACGAAGACCTTGAATCTGAGGAAGATGACCGCGATTGGAGACTCTAATCGTCGCCAAATTTCACCTTATTTATCTCATCACGCAGACCGCAACCATTCGAGCCAGTGGCTTTTCTCGCCCTGGCTCATTTTTTAAACGAGGGTTTTAAATGTCAAAACAACAAGCAGATATTTTATTAACCAACGGCTACCTGGTGACAATGGATAGCCAAATGGGGCTTTACCCCACTGGAGCCGTAGCTATCAAAGACAACCTTATCAGCGCGGTTGGACCAACGCCGGAGATCGAGGCTGCCTATCAGGCGACTATGGTCATCGATTGCCAGGGCTGCATCATCAGCCCCGGTTTGATCAACGCCCACACCCACGTTCCGATGACTTTGCTGCGCGGCTTGGCCGACGACCTGCGCCTAGATGTATGGTTGTATGGCTACATGATGCCGGTTGAACGAGAGTTTGTCGATAATAGTTTCAGCTATATCGGCACGCTGCTGGCCTGCGCTGAGATGATTCGTTCCGGGGTGACAACCTTTTGTGATATGTACTACAACGAGGGCGAAATAGCCCGCGCCACCGCCGAAGCCGGGATGCGGGCAGTTTTGGCCCAAACAGTTCTCAAATTTCCTTCCCCGGACGCCACCAATTATGACGAAAGCCTGGAGTACTGCCGCCAGTTCATCAAGCAGTGGCTTAACCATCCCCTGATTATCCCGGCGGTTGGCCCTCATGCCCCCTACACCGCTACCCCTGATATGCTGAAGAATTGCGCGGCCCTGGCGACCGAGTTTGATGTACCTATCCACATCCACATTGCCGAAACAGCCCTGGAGCAGGAGAACAGCCGCCATCTCTATGGGGCTACGGTGGTGCCCTGGGTGGAGCAATATGACCTTTTGAAAGCCAAAGTGATCGCCGCCCACTGCGTTCACCTGGAAGAGAGCGAAATGCGAACGTTGCACCAATACCGGGCGGGAGTGGCCCATTGCCCCAGCAGCAACTTGAAACTGGCCAGCGGTGTTGCGCCCGTGCAAAAAATGGTCAATCTCGGTCTACATGTTGGCATTGGCACCGATGGTCCGGCTTCCAACAACGATCTGGATATGTTCGAAGAAACTCGGCTGGCGGCCTTTCTCCAAAAGGGTATCTTTGGCGATCCAACCTTGCTGCCGGCCAAAACGGCCTGGGCTTTGGCTACCATTGAAGGCGCCCGCGCCCTCCACATCGGCCACCTGACCGGCTCGTTGGAGCCGGGTAAACGGGCTGATATAGTCGTTATTGGCGCGGCCAACACCCACCAACTCCCCCACTTTAGCCGTGACCCGGAGGCGGTTTATGCTCAACTGGTTTATGCCACCAAAGCCACCGACGTGCGTGATGTACTGGTGGATGGCAAGGTGTTGATGCGAGAGCGTTATCTGTTGACCCTGGACGAAGAGGAGATTGTGGCGGAGGCCAATCAAATTTCCCGGCGCATCGATGCATTCCTGACCGCCCGCGAAGGTAATATCCTATCCAAGCTGTTGGCGATCAGCGCCGATTTTATCCCCCAGGAAACCTTTGAAATTCAGGTGAAGGTACGCCTACCGGAGTTGATCGACGTCAATACCCTGCTGGCCGAGGGAGGTATACCTGTAACCCGCTCCTCTATTCGCGACCAATACGACACCTACTTTTTGTTTGGAGATAATGAGGCAGGACGGCTACGTTTCCGCGAGGATGCGGTCAAAAATGAGCGAGGTGAACTCAAGGAAACTTTTTACACAGTAACTTTAATGGGGCCAAGCAGCGAAAAGGAGTTTGAAAACTCGATTCTGCTGACTCGGGCCCGCTACACCGCCACTGCCAGTCATAGCCAGCGTTTTTATCAGGAGTATTTCCGGCCCGCCGCCGAGCGTGAAGTGGTCAAACACCGCCGCCGCTGGCACATTCTGTATAAAGAAACGGATATTGCCATCAACCTGGATCAGTTGACCGGCGCGGAGCCAAATAGCTTTTACCTGGAAATCAAGAGCCGCACCTGGTCGGCTAAAGACGCCAGGCACAAAGCTGATTTGATCGGCGAACTTTTGGAGAAGTTTGGCGTCAAACGTGAGCACCAATTTAAGGTTGATTATATCGACTTAATCCCCTGATTGACTTATGAGAGTAACTCAATGTGCTGGTTGATTTGTATCGCTGAAAACGACCCGGCTCTCTTCGGCATCTTGCTGCAATACGTGTATAATTTAGCCATAAGGCGCGGTTATGTTTAATAAAAAGGGGATCTAATCTAACGCCAGCCGTCCGGCGCGTGTTGGGTATTAAAAAAGAAATCATCTAAGAATGATCCAGGAGAACCAATCTATGGCTATCAGAGGACGTATTTTACTTGTCGAGGACGAAGAAGATTGGCAAGGGCGATTGCGCGGCTACTTGGAGAACTTGCCAAGCGCCACTGAAATCTATGGAGGCGAGCTTGAACAGTCGAGTAGCACGGTAAATACCTACGAAATTGTAGCGGTCGGCAGTTACCACGAAGCCGTAAATGCTTTGACCCAAGCCCAGGATCAGGGCAACCCCTTTTTAGTGGTTATCGCCGATCTGAAGCTGCCGGAGTCCAAAGATCAACCCGCCCTCAGCCGGGACCACGGCAAGAAGTTGCTCAAAATACTCGCCCGCCGCTACCCCGACGTGATTTTAGTCATCGTCACCGGTGAAACGCTCTCCCAACCGGAATTTTATGAATTCTTTCCCCTCAAAGTCAGCCACTTCTTCAGCAAGGTCTCCTTTGATCAACTGGCCTTCCGGCAGACAATTGACCGTTTGGTTGACGAGGCTCGCCAAAGAATGTGGAGTTTGCCCAACCACCCGGTTATCAGAGACCAGATGGATTCGCTCATCTCCGGCGTTCGCCAGAATGAGGATTGGGTAGTACTGGGGATCGGTATTAAACACCTGGAATACATCACCGAGCGTTACGGTTTTGTTCAATGTGCGGCCACCCTGCATTGGATTGGCCGGCTCCTGGCCGAAATTGTTGACGAAGTTGCACCACTCGCCTTTATCAGCCTGATTCCTTACACCGACTTCATCGTCGTCACCAACTCTGATAAAGTCGAAGCCTTAAAAGAGAGGATCTGGCGCGAGTTTAATGACAAAGTCGAACCCATCGCCTATGCTTCCTTTGATTTGGAGTGTGTGGGAAGCAAAGACCTGCCCAGAATCAGCCCGGTCTTTGGTTGTATTTCCAAGGAAGATGTCTATGCCAAGGATATCTTTGACATTCCTACCATTGCTAAAGAGATATCCAGCGCCATCGCCAGGGCCAAACGAACGGGGTCTGAAGAATAGAGATAGTAGTTTTGTTAAAACCCCATTAAATTTTTAAGGTTTTTATGTCCAGTTTTTATTGACACCTCCCCCCAAGTATGGTACTATGGTACTTGAAAAGGGTTCCAAGGAATTTAGAAGAAGACTCAAGAAAAAAATAACCGAAAAGTAATCTCCAAAGTAACAAACGGGACAACTTAGTAATAAGGATGAACCGTAAGCTGGTGGAAAAAGGAATTAGGAAACCAGCAATTGAGTGAGTAGGCCAACTCTTTAAAAGTGAAATGGAGAATCCTCAAAGGACGCTTAGAGGCAAGTAGGTTATCTAAAACTTGAGAAATCGAAAGGTTACTCGGAATCCTTTTCATTTTTAAATAAAAAAACCTGGCGCGCGCCAGGTTTTTTTATTGGCTAATCCGGTTCAAAATCAGCCAGGTAGGGGAGATTCCGGTATCGTTCTCTAAAATCAAGCCCATAACCAACCAGGTAACGATCGGAAATCTCAAAACCCACATAGGCCAGATCAACATTGATGATGCGGCGGCGGGTGCGATTAAGCAAAATGCAGGCTTTGAGGCTGAGCGGTTGGTGCAAACGTAACGTACGCATAATGAAATGGGTTGTCAGGCCGGTATCGATAATATCCTCAACTAAAAGGGTATGCCGGCCCAATAAAGGTTCGTTAAGGTCTTTAGTTAAACGAACCACCCCCTGGGTCTGTTCGGTAGGTCCAAAGCGAGAGATAGCCAAAAAGTCAACATCAACGGGGATAGTAATGGCCCGCAGGAGATCGGCCATAAAGAAAAGAACCCCCTTTAAAACCCCCACAACGACCAAACTTTTTCCGGCATAATCACGGCTGATTTCAGCGCCTAACTCCAAAACACGTTGCTGGATTTGTTCAGTCGTCAGAAAGGGGGGGCCTATTTCTTCTAACCAGGATTCAGAAGGAGTGACGTCCATACCTGCATACCCTCCTCAGAGGTGAACTCGCTCTTGCTTCGTTTTTTATTAAGACCACTTGCCCCGATTCAGGGGGCAGGCTGCTGCCCAATCAGATCTTCGTCATCATCCAGACCGTACTTCAACATCATTTGCTTGAAGTCCGACCGGTTCAACAGTTTGATATTAATATCGGGGTAAAGTTCATGCAGCCGGCGCAGTTTGCGGTGCTTTTTGGTAATCAATCGCTGCTCCATCGTGGTTAGCTCGATATAGAGGTTTTGCTCCGGTAGGTAGAAATCGGGACTGAAAGCTTCAATAACGTTACCCTGACTATCCCAGCGCAGTTTAAAGGTGTGCGGTTCATACTCCCAGGCAATCTGATAAAAATCGAGAATGCGGGCAAATTCGGCCTCGCTGGGATGGGAGAACTTTATCTCAGATTGGGATTGGCCATTTACTGTCATACATTTGCTTCCTTTGGGCCGGATTACCGCCTTATTCTCGTTTTGACTGGCAAGACCACCCCTGGAATACCTGGATGACTCCCTCAACTGCCTGCGACAAACCGAGTAAACCCGTATTAATGATGAGATGGTATAGAGCTGGATCGTCGGGGTGGACACTGTAGCTTCGTTTCATGTAATTGGCTCGTGACTTATCGCTTGCTTCCAGCCGGGCCAGGGCCAAATGAACCGGGATATTTTTCTCCTGCTGCAACTGGGCCACTCGCATTTCCAGTGGAGCTACCACGCACACATGCAACACGTCGGAGCGGCTCCGCAGGGCCATCTGCCCACCCCGGCCAATGATGACAATATGACCTATATCCGCCCATTCGTGAATGATACGTTCCACCTCGTGCTGATAAGCTCGCCATTCTCTGAGCGAGGGGCGCAGGTTTAATAGGCCCAATTCGTCAATTGCGGCCAGGGCCAAATGCGGCATCCTTGCTCCAAGCGCCGCCTGATTAATCAAATCACGGGACATCAGTTGCCAACCCAGTCGTTGCGCAACTAGCCGCGCTAACTCATCTCCCTGGCTACCCGTTTGTCGAGAAATCGTAATGGCGCTCATGACATTTCCTCACTTTACAAACACTTCTCTGTGTTGTTTAAAACTTCTCATGTTGTCATAACAATTATACCATGATTGAGATGAAAGCTAAAAGCGCCCGTTATCACCCGACACGTCCCAGATTGAGTTGTAAAAGATTGCTTCCTGGCTAAAATGTTGGTAATATTAACGCAATTTTGATGCAATAATGGGTTTAGTCTTTTATGGTAAGTAAAATTTATCCGGATGCGCCGCGTGTCGCCGTGGGCGCTGTAGTCACCCATCAAGATAAAATACTACTGGTGCTGCGAAATCAACCACCGGCGAAGGATATGTGGGCTATTCCGGGCGGCAGTGTCAACTTAGGGGAAACTCTTCAAGCTGCTGCCGAACGTGAAGTGCTGGAAGAGACAGGCCTGCACATTAAAGCCGGTGAGGTGATTTACACCTTTGACGCCATTGTGCATGACCAAGAAGGGCGGGTGCAGTTCCACTATGTTATCCTGGATTTAAAGGCCGAGGCTCTTGATCCTACCCAACCCCTTATTCCGGCCGACGATGCCCGTGACGCCCGCTGGTTTAGCTTGGCCGATCTCGACCGGCCAGATCTGCTCGTTTCCGAAACAACGCGTACCTTTTTGCGTCAGATGATGAACGGCTTATGACCGACTCCAATCAACCCCACCAGTATCGGTTGCGCCTGGTTTTTGCCAAAAAAAAACAGATCAAATATATTGGCCACCTGGATTTAGTTCTGGCCTGGGAACGCGCCTTGCGCCGGGCGCAGATGCCTTTGGCCTACTCTAAAGGTTTCAATCCCCACCCCAAAATCCAGGTGGCTTCTAGCCTGCCCCTGGGCGCGACCAGTTCGGCTGAAATTATGGATATTATCCTTAACCAGCCCGTCCCTCCCGCAGAGGCCTTGGCCCGCATCCGGTCTGCCCTACCGTTGGGCCTCGAGTTACACTCGGTCGAAGAAGTTCCCCTCAAAGCGCCAACCTTGCAACACCTGCTCCGCCAAGCCGAGTACCGGGTTATGGTGGAAACCGATCTTTCGGTTGAACAACTGCAAGAACGTACGGCCGCCCTACTCGGAGCAGAAAAAATTAACCAAACCCGCTGGCGCAAAAAACGGGCTGAAGAAATTGATCTGCGTCCCTGGCTCTATGAATTGCAGTTAGAATCGGCAGGTAAGGGGGAAGCATACCTACGGCTGCGACTTGCCGCCGGCCCTTTGGGCAATCTTCGCCCTGAAGAGGTGGTCAAAGCGTTAGGGCTGGGTGAAAATTGGGCCGAAATCGAACGGACTCGCTTGATTTTTGATTCAGGTGAGTGAGAAAACGTAAAATTCCCCTCTAATCAGGCTTTGCTAATTTATATCCTCCACTTTTCATAACTTCATAATTATGTTATAATTTTATGTGAAGTACATTATGTCAAAATCTTCTCTGGCAAGGAAGGGAGAACAACTGTGAAAAATCATCCTACGCGATTTGTAGTGATTGCCGCTGTGGCCTTGACCTTACTGTTGAGCATAGGGACTGCCACCGCGGCCATGGCCCAAGATGGAGGGGATACTGTTTACATTACCAGCCCGGCTAACGGCGCAACTGTCTCCGGCTTTATTACCATTACCGGCCCGGCGTCTTACCCCG
>CAZUNT010000116.1:0-22324 GCA_964622215.1 uncultured Caldilineaceae bacterium | reverse complement strand
GCGCGGTGACCAAAACGAGCAAGGGCCAGAAACCGCTGACCTGGAGAAATAACAAGGCAACCAGCCCAGAGACAAAGGCACACAGGGCTAAGACCAGGCGGTGAATCTGCCAGCGATCAGCCACCGCACCCCAGAAGGGGTTGGAGGCCAAGGCGATCATGGGAGCAACGCTGTTCAACCAGCCGATTTCGGTCCCGCTAAGGCCCTGCCGCTTCAGGTAAATATTAAAAAAGGGTAACAGACAGCCGATGGCGGCAAAGAAAAAGAAATAGTAATTTTTGGCGACCAATAACCCCCATTTACTTGGGCCAGCGCCAATGTTGGGGGTAAGCACCGGCGCAGGGCGTGGTTGGCGGTAGATAGTTAAACCCTCGATTCTATAAGTTATGTACAAAGAGTTTTATTTTACCATATCTTTACCATAGCCGGAAGGTGTCTTCTCCATATCTCCATCCGGGAGTATTTCCTATTGGGGCAAATTTGGTTGACGGCGTGGGCGAACCCCCTCCCCAGCCCTCCCCCGACGCGGGGGAGGGCGCTTTTCGCCCCCTTCCCTCGTAGGGAAGGGGGTCGGGGGGTTAGGTTTACCCCAAAACAGAAATTGCTCCCTCTCTCTATTCCAAAATAGCCAAAGTCTAACCCTTTGTGCTAGAATAGCCCTTTGACTGTGTTTCCCTAACCATGAAACCGATAACAAAAATTCTTATTATCGAGATTCCCCCCGGTTTTACTTTTGATGAAGCCAGCCATGCCTTGGATGCCCTGGATATTTTACATGGGCGCTTCAGTTTTATTTCTCCTCGTTTACAGCAAACCATGTTTAAGCAAGAAATGAGACCGACTTGGCTCAATCACCCTACCGGAACCGGTTAACCTTGATATAGTTTCTCCATGAAAAGACTTTTATCTCGCCAAAACCTACCTGAAATCCTGATTAGTTTCATCTTGATCTTATTAATTTTTGTTCCACGTATCGCTGACTTGGGGCTTTTCCTCTCTCACGATGAAGCTATGCGTAACCGGCAAAGCCTGGACTCATTTCAAGCGATTGCCGAAGGCCGGTGGGGTGACGTGTATAGCTCAAATTTTGGGGCTACCAACCTTACCTGGGCGCGGACGGTGGCCAAGCTGCTGCAATATGGCTGGCTGCGGGCGCAGGGAGTTGAGGTGTCCCTGGCCGATATGGTCAACTACGGGCCAAAGTTCGACCCTTTGCCCGGCGCGGTGTTTAATGCCCTGCTGGTGGTCATCGCTTACTGGTTCATTCGCCGGCTGTTTAATATGCCAACCGCCCTGCTGGCTACAGCGCTGCTGGCTTTAGACCCGTATCTCTTATCAGAAGCTCGCGTGCTGCGCACCGAAGCCGCCTTTGCCGTTTGTATGCTGCTCACCATAATTAGCATCGCTATTTATGCTCGCACCTATCAGCGCCGCTACCTGATGTGGAGCGGCTTCTGGGCGGCCTGGACCATTGCCACCAAAGTATCCGGGGTTATTTTGCTGGCCATGGTTGGGCCGATTCTCCTGGCGGCAGTCTGGAATATGCACCTGGCTGCGCCAACCCTGGGCCGGCGAGTCAAACGTCTTAGCCTCGACCTGCTTTTGTGGGCCGGGGTGACGGTGGTTGTTACCTTTGCTATTTGGCCTACCCTGTGGGTAAAACCCATTGAAACGCTGACCGAGTTATATAATTTTGTGGTGGATTGGGGATTTCAGCAGCAGAATGTTTTTTTCTTCATGGGCCAAACAGGGGATAATTTGCCGGTTTCGTATTACGTGTTGGTGCTGCTTTACAAAACCACACCCCTGGTTTGGTTGGGTTTACTCACCTTTGGCTGGCTTTTGTGGCGGTCATATCGTCAGAAAACCAAACCCGGCGAGGTCCGGTGGTTAGGCTGGCTCTTTCCAACAGCAGGCGGATTGATTTTGTTATTGAGCACCGCTGTTTACTTTGTAATTATGTCGCGCGGCCCCCTAAAAACCGAGCGATACATGATGTCGGCGGTAGCCTTGCTGGATGTGACCGCAGCGGTTGGGCTGGCAGCCCTGGGCGAGTGGGTTTACCGGCGTTGGTTTAATATGCCACAAGTTAAACCCTTTTTCTGGACGGCGACACTGCTTGTATTTTTTGTAGGACAGGGTTTGTGGACCTGCCTGAGCCATCCCTATTATTTCTCTTACTACAATCCTCTGATGGGTGGCGGCGAAAGTGCGGTAAAAACCATCCAGATTGGTTCGGGCGAGGTTTTGGATGAAGCCCTGGCTTATCTGAATAACCTGCCCAACCCAACCCGGCAGGTGGTGGTTTGCGGCACCAATTTACCGCGCTGTGAATATGGCGGAGCAGGGCAAAAGTGGCTCAACCGCGAGGCGCTCAACCCCGTCAATAGTAGTTGGGTCAGCGCCGATTATGTGGTCACCTACATCTTTCACCATCAGCGCGACGAATACCCGCCGGGGATAATTGATTACCTGGAAAAACACCCAGGCCCGGCGTATGTGGCTCGATTTCAGGGGATTGACTATGCCAAAGTGTACCCTGCGCCTCACGCCCAGTATGTGGCAGCCAGCGAGTTGACCGGGATCAGTACGTTATTAGGTTACACCCTGGATAAACAAAAACTGGCGGCTGGGGATTCGCTCCACCTCAAACTTTATTGGGAAAATGATGGCCACATTGAACGCGATATGTTTGTGCGCCTGGTGGACACCGATGATTATATTTGGGCAGAGACAACGGCTCCTTTTGCCTCCGATTTTGCCGGACTGGAGCACCAGATCGGAGCTATTATCGAGGGCCAGGCCGAATTAACTCTACCGGTGGGGATACCCCCCGGCCAATATTACCTCAAAATGGGCTACCCCACCGCCGACGGCAAGCTGGCCGGCCTATTTAAGCTGCCTTCCAGCGGTGATGTGGTTGAAGTAACTTTGCCTGCCACTTTTGTAGCTGACTCAACCTGGCCTCACAACCTCAATTTGACCGTAGATCCAACCCTGACTCTGGCCGGTTATATCCTTGACCAGGATAAACTGTCTCCCGGTGCATCCCTTTGGCTAACATTGGGGTGGCAAACCAGGGCCGATGTTAAACGTGACTATGTCGTTAATTTACGCCTGTTAGACGCCACGGGCAACGAAGCGGCCTACTGGTTAGGCCGCCCGGTGCGCAGCGGCTACCCCACCAATCAATGGGTAGCCGGACAGTTTGTCCAGGACCCCTGGCGGCTTACCCTTCCCACAGATATCCAATCCGGTCAGTATTATCTAGGTATTGTATTATTTGATGCAGATACGCAACAAAAAATTGCCCAGGCCAACCTCTCAATGATTGTGGTAGACAGGTAAAAAAGCCTACTAAATAGCCAAACTTTACTTCCCTGTGTTAAAATACCGCTAATGAACACTATTACTCCTCACCGGCTACGATTGGCACGCTCATTGCCGGTCATGGCCCTGATTATCTTTAGCCTGGCATTGCTACCCCGTATACTCAACCTGGCTGTTTTTGTTGGCCCTGATGAATTCTCATGGGTGACCCGCTCGGCCAATTTTGCCCAGGCCCTAACCCGGACTGGTGATTTAACTGAAACCTATCAAACGGAACATCCCGCCGTGACTCTGATGTGGGTTGGCACGGCTGAAATCTGGTGGCGTTATTTGACCCAAACAGGTCATCAGCCGGCCGACTGGACAACCGTCATTAATACCCCCAAAACAATGGCTATATTAGCTGGCGAACGTACCGCCGCAGTGCTGGTTAACACCCTCTTACTGATGGCCGGCGTGCTGTTAATAGCCCGCGTTTTTGGTAACGGTGTGGCTTGGTTAACCGGTTTTCTGCTGGCGTTTGACCCTTTCCTGCTGACTGAGACCCGTGCCTTGCGGACTGAAGGTATAGTCACCAGTTTTAGCACAGCCGCTTGTTTATCATTTCTCATGTGTTGGGTTAACCCGCGGCTGCGCTGGACCACCCTGGCCGGTCTGCTGACCGGGCTGGCCTTACTGAGCAAAATTTCGGCGGTGGCATTACTGCCGGTAGGCGCCCTGGTAATGGGCCTGGCTCCGTTTTTCAATAATCTAAAGGTAGGGCGCAAGCGCTGGCAACAGGCCGGCTACAACTTGTTGGTGTGGGGGGGCGTCACCCTGCTAACCATCATCACCTTATGGCCGGCGCTGTGGGTCGCGCCGATGATGGTCGTTCAGCGTATGTTTGGTTATATGTATATACGGGGTATCGAGGGTGGGGGCGGCAGTAGTGAGAGTTTTTTCTTGGGGCAACCGCTGCCCGATAATTCCGACCCTGGCTGGTTGTTTTACCCCGTTGTTCTGGCTTTTCGCACCACTCCTCTCGTGTGGCTTGGCATATTATTGCTCATACTACTGATCTTGCTGCGGCGCCACCTGGCCCGTCGACAGCTTGTTCTAATCGGGCTGCTTGGCCTGTATCTGTTATCATACCTGGTTGTGATTACCCGATCCGAACTTAAATTTGACCGCTATATCATCCCGATGTTACCCGCCCTTACTGTGATAGCTGCCCTGGGGCTGGCTAACTGTTGGCAATGGCTGGTCAGGCATTTCCCGGTTATTCAAAAATTTAGCTGGTTAGCTATTCTGGCGATTCTGACCGGCCAAATGGCCCTGGCCATGCCCCATCACCCTTACTATTATACCTACTGGAACCCGTTACTGGGCGGCTTGAAACAAGCGGTCAAAGTTCTGCCGGTCGGCGTTGGCCATGAAGGTATTGACCAAGTGGCGACCTATCTCAACACCTTGCCTGGCGCGGAGCAACTAAAAGTGGCTTCGGCCAACTCGCAAAAAATCAGGCCGCTGTTCAAGGGGCAAACGATTGCTATGGATAACCAGGATGGTAAGTGGGTCCAGGCCAATCTGGCCTTTATCTACATCTCGCAGTTGCAGCGCGCCAAACATGACCCAAATATTGTAGATTACCTTAAACGTCACCTACCCCTCCACACGGTCACACTCCATGGTCTGGAATATGCCTGGGTTTATCCTGCCCCGGCAGCACAATACTACGGCGGTGGTCAAAAGCTAGAAGGACACGGAACGCTATATGGATATAGCCTTAACCCCAACCCAGAGGTTGGGGGTGAACAGCCTGTCTCTCCAGAGAGGGGAGGGGCTAGAGAGAAGGTCCTTGCGGGTGATACCATGCCCGTCATCCTATACTGGCGCAACGAAGGCCAACAGCCGGATGACCGCTTTTTTGTGCGGCTGGTCGATGCAGACGGTTACATTTGGGCTGAAGCGATAGCCCAACCCCGGCCCGGCTTTGAGGCAGCCAGCCGCCAGGAAAACTCGATTGTGGAGAGCCAGGCTGCGCTAACCCTGCCGGTAGGTATGCCGCCGGGGGATTATTTCTTCAAATCGGGTTTTCGCACGACTAATGGATCCATCATCGGTTATTTTGAATTGCCTGCCGACGCCAAACCTATCCAGGTGACTACGGCCAAGTCTTACCCGACCCTGGATACATTTCAGCCTCCTTATCCAGTCCGGCTTATCGCCAATGGCGATTTAGTATTATTAGGCTATCAGCTTAGTGACACCACAACCCAGCCAGATGCAAAGGTGTGGCTAACACTTTTTTGGCAAGCCACCACTGCGGTTGAGCACGATTATGTTATCCTGGTACGGTTATTAGATAAAACCGGGCAAGAACTAAGTTACTGGTTAGGTCGCCCGGTGCGGAGTGGTTACCCCACGACTGAGTGGCAGGTGGGGCAGATTGTGCAAGACCCCTGGCAGTTAACCATCCCTGCGGCGGCTCAACCAGGTGATTATCAAATAGAAATCGCTATCTTTGAGGCAGCAACTCAAAATGAAGTTATTCGGCAAAAAATTGGCCCCCTCACCATCAACTCAAAATAACCGGACACGGCTCAACTTGTTGGTTGCACTTGGCCTGGTTGGGCTGATTAGCGCAGGGATATGGCTGCCTCTGCCCGACCCCTTACGCCTATCTATAGCGGCCTTGCTACTCTTTTTTTTACCCGGTTGGTTATGGCTGCAAGCTGCTCACTTAACGGCGATAGATAAATTGGAACAATTGGTTCTTAGTGTGGGCCTTAGCTATGCTCTGGTGGTCTTGGCCTCGTTGAGCGGACTCTACCTGGTTGGTTATTCATCAGCAACCTGGGTAGTCGGTATAGTTAATTTTTCCTCACTGATATTTTTTTTGATCGCGCTGCGACACAGAACCAAAACTTTTTTATCGCCGCTAACTTATCTCGATCTACTCTACTTTCTGGCCCCAATAACCGTAGCTATTTTTTTTAGTTTTACCAACCTTGCTTACGCTGACTATTGGGGTGATGAAATGAATGGCCTGCTTCGAGCTATCTCGACCATCGCTGGTCGGTTTGAGGCTATTTTTGAACACACCAAAGGCCCCGTTGAAATACTGATCCCGGCTGTGTTTGGTTTGCTAATAGGGCATTTTGACCCGTTTACCGTGCGGGTCCCTTTCGCCTTGCTCTATATTGCCAGTGTAGCTAGTTTTTACATCCTGGCTTGTCGTTTGTTTGGACGAAATGTGGGGCTGGTAGCAGCGTTGCTATTAGCGATTAATGGCCTATATTTAACCTTTGGGCGTATGGTCCAATATCAGGCCTTTGTGTTCTTGATGATTAACGTCTCCATCCTCCTGGCCTATAACTTTTATCGTGGCGGCGGGGGAATAACCTTATGGTTAAGTAGTATATGCGTCGGCGCCGGTTTATTGGCCCACTACGATGCGCTGATGGCGCTCCCACCTCTGGTTTATCTGGTCTGGCGGCGGTGCGGCTGGCAGTGGACAAACTGGCGCAAAATTAATTTATGGCTGCTGGCAGCGGTTGTCACCTTTGCAGTGATAGGCGGGGCCTTTTACATTCCATTTCTATTACACCCACATATTGCAGCCACTTCTAATTATTTATCACGGGTGATTAACCCGACTGAGTGGCCCAGCAACAACTTTGATGAACTCTATCAATTTACCATAATGGCCAATTCGGCTTATTATGTGGCCTTTATCTTTGTCCTGGGCCTGATCCAAATAGGGATTGACCTGGTTAGATTGTGGCAAGAACGGCATAAAAGTTTCATTTTTTGGCTAATACCAGGCGCAACTTTGGCCGCAACTCTGCTGGCGTTGGCAACAGGGTGGATTTCGCTCATTCCACTGTTGATTTTTGGTCTACTGTTTACCATACTTATCGGGTTCTATCCTGCCATCACCGAATTAAAAACAATCTACGTATGGATGGGCGTCCCTTTTGTTGTTTATATCTTTTTTATTGATCACCCACGTAACCATATTCAAAATATCTTTCCCGGTTGGGTTCTGCTGGCTGCGTTGGCCTCAAAACATCTGGTTATAACTCTCCAACGTAACCTTAGTCGTTTACCTGCCCGTTGGATAACGGTTGGAACTGCGGGAATTTTTTGCCTCTTTTTAGTTATTTTTTCTATTTATCAGTACCTGCTCTATATTGATACTGATCTTGAATACATCTTTACCTACCCTAAATTTAAACAGCCGCTTTACTGGGAAGACCCCGCCTTTCCTTTTGGTTCGCGCCGGCTCCATGGGGCGCCTCATCGTTTAGGCTGGCAAATGGTTAATCAATTATTTGCTCAAAAAACGTTACAAGGTGACTGGAGCAGTAACGACAGCGGCTCTAATCTGTTTTGGTACACCCTGGGCGCACCACTCAATCCGTGTTATCCTCGGTACTATTTTTTGACCCAATTTGAGCAAAAAGATAGTAACTCAAACGATACCTTCGTCCTGCCTCTTGCCGACTACGAAAAAATTGGCGAGGTTTGGAATCGAGAGCGGCTGCAAATAGAGGTTTACGAATTTGCTCCGCTGGTCCCCCCCCATGAAATCACAATCTGGGCTGAACCAACTCGGTATGCCACACTTATCACCCCCGGAGATTTCTACACCTGGCCTTATGTGGCTCCTGCCCCAACTATAACTCATCAGTTACCCACCCCAACGACCTTTCAACCTGCTCCTGCGGCCTTACAGCAGATTGCGGTTAGTTATGGTGACCCCCGGATTGAGCAAGTAGTAGATAAGATTGAACTGGTGGGCTATGATATTGACGATAGCCGGGCCAAACCGGCCGGCCTGATAGTTATAACCCTATATTGGCGAACGGTTGAGCCTATCAAGCTACCTTACAAAGTCTTCACCCACCTTGAAACCACAGGTGAAGCGGCTCAGTTGGTGGCGCAGGCCGACGATTTTCCCAATTGTGGCACAGCCCCTACTCCACGCTGGCAGGTAGGTGAGATTATCCCCGACCGGCATGTTATAAAACTGCCGGCTGATCTATCTTTCGATGAGTATACAATTCGGATTGGTCTATACGAGCCTCAAACTAATCTGCGGCTAGATTGGCTTGACGCCCTGGAAAATCCTCAGGGAGTCAGTTTTGACCTGGTTCGGCTTAATTTACCGGCAATAGGTCAGTAACTGTTTTGCCTTAGAATCAGGTTAAGATAAAATTGTCCTGCACATGTGATTGCCAAAGGAATGTACGAATGGTTAACTCCATTCAGCTAGTTGACGCCAACCTAAAAGACCCCCATCGATTCAATAGTAAAGAACGAAGCGATTCCATCCCCTGGCGGTTGCCAGGGTGGAGCACCACAATGGTGGTGGTTTTGATTATTTTAGGTGGATTTTCGGTCCGTGCCTTATATCTGCCTCATATCGCCTTTCATCCAGATGAGTATATCTCACTCATAGCCGCCCGGGCGGTAGCCGAACAAGGAGTGCCCCTTTTGCCGTCGGGCCTGGTTTATAACTCGGAGCTTCTTTTTAGTTACGCCAGTGGTTTGCTAATGTGGTTAACAGGCCAAAGCGAGTTTATGGGCCGCTGGGTGGGATTGTTTTTTGGTATTCTGGTGATACCGCTCGCTTTTATCACCGGAAAACGGATCTTCTCTTCACCGCTGGTGGGGCTGACCGTGATGACCTTCTTTGCTTTTGCCCCGGAGATGGTGTTGTGGGGGGCCAGAGCACGCCGCTATTCAGTTATCCAGCTTTTTGTCGTATTGATTCTATGGCTGGTCTGGGTGGGTGTAATTGAAGCCGATCGTAGAAAATTTAGACTGATATTCTATGGCGTCACTCTTTTGGCCGGGTCAGCCGGCCTGTTGGTCTTAATGATTTTCCCCCCTCTGGTTCTGGCTGTGGCCCTGTTGACATGGCGCAGATATATGCCCAAAGGCCGCCCCCGCCCTGACATTTTGCTCGAACTGGGTTTGTTTGCTTTGATTATGCTGGGGTTACTCTGGTATGCCACCAACGATTTTATTGCCCAATATCCAGCTCAGTGGCGGGCTAACCAACAAATCGAGGCCCAAAATTCCACCTCGCTGGTCGAAACTATAGCCTCGGTTATCCCCTTCCTTGTGCCCAAGTTCAACTTTTTCACCCTCGCCACCTGGATTCAAGACATTGCGCAGGAGCAGCCTATTTACATACTCCTGGTTGGATTAGCTCTGCCGGTTGCGCTCTTATCTTTTCTACCCCTCAGCCAGACAGCCGGCAGGCTTCGTCAAGCTAGCTGGTTTATGCTCCTTCTGACTCTAGGGGTAGCGCTCGAGTTTTTATTTGGCGTATCTGAAAATTGGCAAAATACGCGTTATTTACTTGGTTCATTTTGGCCTACTTTGACTATCCTGGCTGGCGGAGCAGTAGCTTGGTTGGAGTGGCTCATTTGGCAGGGCCAGTGGTCAAAAAAAATCCTAACCTCTACCCGTTTAGCTTCGCTTTTGATGATACTGGTGGTTACAGTGCCACTAACTTTTACGCTTCCCGTTGCTCTGAACCGCCTAAATAACAACTCGTTAGAAACCGCTGATGACTATCAATCGTTTCAATTTGTTGCCCGCTCTTGGCAGCCCCAAGATAAAATAATAGTCACCACAACGATGCCGCCGATTAGTCTGTGGTACCTGGGTAGAGCAGATTACTACGCCAGACCGGCCTCCCCCTATGTTTTTCTGAATAGCAAAGGGGAGTTAACCGATATTTGGGCTGGGGCGCATTGGATTCAAGAACCAACCGATTTAGAAGGGGTATTTAAGGACAATCAGAGGGTATGGCTGGTTATAGACGAAAGACGCCTTTATCAGCAGCTCCCTCTCTGGTTTAGACTGCACATTTTTGCCCGCATGGAATTGGTATTCAAAGCTAATAATATCCAGGTCTTTCGCTCTCTCCGCCAACCTCATCTAGTACCTTTTGCCCCAATTACACCTCTCGCCCTGCCAATGGACCGCCTAGAATTGACCGGCTACTCCCTGGATGAATCGGCTCTGCATGGCGGTTCAACGGCAATGCTAACCCTGTATTGGAGAGTAGTTAAACCCTTACCTTTACCGGAGGCAAAAGTCTTTGTCCATCTCCGTGATAGCGCCAACCACACCGTCCTTCAAGCCGACCATATCCCTTCCGAAGCCATTGTCCCTCTCCCGTTTAACACCTGGCCGGTGGGAGAAGTTGTACCCGATGTCAGCTATCTAACTGTGCCGGTTGATCTACCCCCCGGTGAATACAAATTACTGGTTGGCGTCTATGATCCCAAAACGCTGCAACGTTTACCCGTTCAAAACGACAGCACTGGCGAAAACGCCATCGTTCTATTGACAATTGATAAACGGATAACCGATGACTGATAATAACTATCCCCAATTCTCCATTGTTCTTCCTCTCCTCAACGAAGAGGGTAATTTAAGGTTACTGCACCAAAAACTGACTGAGGTTCTAACCGCGCTCGGCCAGCCCTATGAAATTATCTTCATCAACGACGGCAGCACCGACCGTTCGCCCCAAATTTTGACCGAACTATTTGAGGTCGACCCGGCAGTACAGGTGATCCACTTTCAGCGCAATTTTGGCAAAACGGCGGGGCTGACCGCCGGTTTTCGCCACAGCCGGGGCGAAATCATTATTACGCTGGATGCCGATCTACAAGACGACCCGGCCGAAATCCCGGCCATGCTTGGCAAGTTGGCAGAAGGGTATGACCTGGTCGCCGCCTGGCGCTATCATCGCCAGGACCACATTGACAAAACCTGGCCATCCCGGCTATTCAACTGGGCGGTTTCCACTTTTAGCGGCCTGCACTTGCACGATTTTAATTGTGGCTTTAAGGTCTATCGCCGGATTGTGACCCAACAAATCCCGCTCTACAGCGATTTTCACCGCTTTATCCCGGTTTTAGCCGCCGGGCAGGGATTTCGAGTGACCGAGTTGCCGGTGCAGCATCATCCACGCCACGCGGGTGTGTCCAAATATGGAGCCGGGCGGACGATCCGAGGTCTGCTGGATTTCATCACCGTTCTCTTTCTGACCACCTACCTCAAGCACCCGCTGCGACTGTTTGGCCTGGGCGGCCTGGTAATGTTTGGGCTGGGTGGGCTGATTGAACTTTACCTGGCCGTGGAGTGGATGCAGCGTGCCCTGGGTCTGGCCCAGGTTGAGCCTATTGGTACCCGCCCGCTGTTTACCGTTGGCATCCTGGCGATGATTTTGGGCATCCAGCTCTTTTCTACCGGCTTGCTGGGCGAGATGATCCGTTACTTCACCTTTCGCCCAGAACAAGAATACATCATTAAGGAGATACTAAAACGTTAAACGTTCAAACGTTCAAACGTTCAAACGTTCAACGTTCAAACCTTCAACGTTCAAACGTTCTATGTCACACGGCAATCGTCAAAAACATCTTAATCCTAACCCTGCTCAGCGTTTTCTGCTGAACCGCTTTCATCAAAAGATTAACGCCCTGGTTCATCAAACCGGCGCCACCTGCCTGTTAGACGCCGGCTGCGGTGAGGGTTTTGTCATTGACTATCTCAAGCAAAACAACAGGGCCATTACGGCCATCGGGGGGGATTTTAGCTCCGAGGCGCTGCTCTGGGGTCGAGCCAACCTCAAGCATAACACTCCGCTGGCCTACTTTGACCTGTATCACCTGCCTTTTCCGGATAATAGTTTTCCGCTGGTCATCTGCCTGGAAGTGTTAGAGCATCTACCCGACTCGACTGTGGGGCTGCGCGAATTAGCTCGCGTATCGGCGGAATATGTACTGCTGAGCGTCCCGCACGAACCCTATTTTCGGGGGGCCAACTTCCTACGGGGCAAACACCTGATCGCCTGGGGCAATGACCCCGAACACTTCCATAACTACAGTGGGCGGAGTTTTCGATGTATGGTTGACGGTGTCGTTGATGTCCTTTGGCACGGTTATACTTTTCCCTGGCAAATTGCCCTGGGTCGCAAACGGCGTTAATTTCTCATTTTTTATTTCTATGCTAAACCGATTCCAACAACTTTTAATTTTACTCCTCCTCCTCAGCGCCTTTGCCTTACGCCTGGGGCACCTGCTGGCCGGTATCTACCACATCGACGAATACATCAGCCTGCTGGCCGCCCAGATGACCGTGTTGAAAGGTGCGCCCATTTTGCCTTCCGGCCTGCTGTACCATCAAGGTTTACTCACCTCCTACCTGGCTGCACCCTTTATCGGCCTCTTGGGCTTTGGCGAGGAAATCGCTCGCTGGCCGTCGCTGCTGGTAGGGACGCTGACGGTGGCCGTTTTTTACCGGGTCGCCCGGCAGGTATTTCAAACTCAGACCGCCGGTCTCCTGGCCCTGACCCTGGCCACCCTCGACCCCGGCATGATTCTGTGGTCGGCTCGCATGCGTATGTACGCCCTGGCAGTGCTGTTGATGACCCTGGCGCTCTACTTTTTGTTACAAGGAACCCTTCTGCGGCCAAACCGGGCTTATCGACTGGCTGCGGCCGGCTGCTACCTGGGAGCGATCCTGGCCCACTCGGTTGCCGTCGTGGCTATACCGGTGTGGGCGCTGGCTCTGCTGCTTTGTCTGGCCCTGGGCCGGCGCCGCTTTAAGCTGGATTGGTATCGCTCCAGAACTATCTGTTTTGAATTTCTCATAGTTCTGATCCTGTTAGCCCTGGGCTTGAGCTTCGGCATCGGGGGACAAATCCCGTTTTTATCGCCGGACACTGCCGCTACTCCTGAGGGAGGGAGTGGGAGCAGCGGCATTGGGGGAGTATTGAGCAAATTCTTAGAACCCGGCCTCAGTTGGGCGCGGGTGGACGACTTTATTTACTACTACCTCTCGCCCGAATACCGGCTACCTACCCTGCTGGCAGGTATATCGTTTGTATGGGCTGTTGTAGCGATGGCGAGGGGACAGTTTACCCGGCGAGATTTGGCCGCCCTGTTCTTGGGTTTGATCGTTCTACTAACCCTGGCCGAATTAGGCCTGGCTTTAACCTCAACCTGGCGCAAAACCCGCTACCTGTTCATCCTGTGCCACCCGGCCGTGCTGCTCCTGGCCGCCGATGGCCTGGCCCGGCTGCTGGAGCCGCTAGCCAGAGTCCTCCCTTCTCGATTAACTCCCCCTCCGGCAACCGCTGACCGCCGAGGGCAAAGCCTCCCTGCCCATAGAGGACCTTCAGCTCTGGGACCACCGACCGCCAGAACTTCCTCCTCCCTACTCCTTACTCCCTACTCCCTACTGCCTACTACCGGCCTTATCATCATCCTCTTCTTTGGCCTCGGCCCGGCCCTCGACATAGCTACAGCGAGGGGTACGGGCAGTTACGACACCGCCTTTGAGTGGGTCAAAAAAAATTGGCAGGATGGGGATCGGCTTATGACCGTCCATCCCTCGGCGGCTTATCTTTACCTGGGTCGTTCCGATTATTATGCCACCCAGGGTACGGCTCGGGTGCTGCGCGACGAGGAGTCAGAAGAGGTGGTTGATCGGTACGTTGGCTCAACCCTGGTTGACTCACTCGACGGCCTGGCCGAAGCCCTATCCCAGTCGAAACGGCTCTGGTTTGTGATTGATACTGACCGCCTCATCACTCGCTACGAGCCACAGTTCATCCAACAAATCTTTGCTCAGATGAACGTGATTCACCAGGCCGGGCCGGTGCTGGTTTTTTTGAGCCAACCCTACCCGCGCCCGGCACCGTCGGAACCTGCCGCCACCCTTAACGCCAACTTTAGCAACCTGGTCGAACTGGGCGGCTACAGCCTCAACCTGGCCCAGATAGCCCCGGATCGGACGGTTCAGTTGGCCTTGTACTGGCGCTTCCAGGCTGCGCAGATTTCCAAACCCTACAAGGTCTTTGTCCAATTGCGGAATGAACAGGGTCAGAATGTGGCCCAGGCTGACCATTTCATTTTTGAAGGTTTCTTGACCGGCGCTATGCTGGAGCAACTCAAAGACCATAGAGAATGGCTACGCGATAGCGCCGACCTAACCCTGCCCGAAAATCTACCGCCCGGCGGCTATCGGCTGCTCGTCGGTCTGTACGACCCCACCAACTTTGAACGTGTCCCAATCATCAATGATGCCAGCGGCGAAAACGCCGTCCTATTAGAAACGATTTCAGTCCCATGACCCATTTACACCTCTCACGTTTTACCTCTCACGTCTTACGTCTTGCGTCTCCCATTTCAGAACACAACCCCCTAACTTGGACAAGCCAGAACCAAGAAGGAACACAGAGCTACACAGAGGTTGCACAGAGACACACAGAGGGTCTTAAAAATTTCTCTGTGAACCTCTGTGATTTCTCCGCGTTTCTCTGTGTAACAACTTCTTACTCAACGTACAAGAATCTGACTCGTAAGGTACTAGGGGAACCCTTCACCTCTTGCTCCTCACGCTTCACGCTTCCTCTTCTCTGGCTGCTGCCGCTGTTATTGGTCGGCTTTTGGCTCAGACTCTCCTACTTGCTTGGAACCAACTATTTTTTTGATGAATTTATCAGCATGCTGGCCGCCCAGATGGTGGCCAAGCGCGGCCTGCCCATTTTGCCCTCCGGCCTCTTTTACGATCACGGCCTGCTGCTCTCGTATTTATCCGGGGTGTTTATTGCCGGGCTGGGTTTCAGCGAGACGATTGCTCGCTGGCCGGTGCTGCTGTTGAGCGTTTTTACGATTGCCGCCTATTACACCGCCGCGCGGCGGCTTTTTGATTCACCTCTGGCCGGCCTCCTGGCCGCAACATTGGCTGCCCTGGACGAGTTTTCAATCATTTGGGGCACGCGGGCGCGGATGTATAGCCCGGCTCATCTGTTTGGGTTATTGACGGTCACCTGGCTGCTGTTGGGAACCCTGCAACACCCCCAGCGACAGGCCCGCTATCTGGGGCTGGCTTGTTTGGGGGCGATGTTACTTTCTCACACCATTACCTTTCTGATAGTACCCCCCCTGGCGCTCTTACTGGTCATCTTTACCTTAACCTATCGCCGCGATTGGCTAAAGCAGCCTCGTTTATGGCAAGATATCGTCTTTGCGGCGGTTGTGTTAGGATTGATTTTTGCTGTCGTGGCCACCGGGCAGACGGGGAGTATTAACGCCCTACAAGACCCCCTGGCTCAAGCGCCCCCCCCATTTGGTCTTGAATTCTTACGCGGTTTCTTTTTGCCCGGCCTGGAGTGGTCTCGTTTTGATAATCTGGTCGGCTTTTTTGAGGCCCCGGCTTATGAATGGTTTCAGCCAATTATTGCCTTATCTTTACTGGTCACTTTGTATCGGCTGGTGCGGCGCAAGACTACGTTTGCCGATATGGTCCTGCTCTTTCTAACTTTGTTTTGGGTGCTAGTTATTTTTGAGATGGGTGCTCTCCTGACCGATACCTGGAGCAAAAGCCGTTATCTCTTTATCCTCACTTTGCCTTCCTTTTTACTGGTGAGCGCCGGCAGCCTGGCTCGTTTGCTCACCCTTCTGTTTGAGCTGATTTCAAAACTGAGCCGAAACGCCGTCATTTTAGCAGGGATACAAGCCGTGCTCGCCCTGGGCGGGCTAGTCTGGGTAACAGTCCATTTATGGCCCGCGGCCTGGGATCTAGCCCATCTGCAAAGTACCGGTGATTATCACACCGCTTTTGCTTACGTCAAACAGAATTGGCAGCCCGGCGACCGGGTCATGACGATCCACCCTTCGGCTTCGTGGTTATATTTGGAACGCTGCGACTATTATGCCAATCAAACCACGGCCAATGTCTTGAAAGGTGAAAGCGAGCAGGACGAAAATGATAGAGTGGATCGCTTCACCGGCAGCCCGTTGGTGGATACGGTGGATAAACTCAATACCGTGTTAGCTTCCGGTCAAAGAATTTGGTTTGTGATCGATGGAGTACGGCTGTATGAGCGCTTTGAACCCCTTTTTACCCAACAAATTTTTGCCCAGATGAAACTGGCCCACCAAACCGGCGCGGCCTACGTTTTTCTCAACCGAGCTGCTCCAACGCCCCTGCCGACAGAACCCCTGGCCCGGCTCAACGCCAACTTTAACAATATGATCCGCCTGGAGGGTTACAGCCTCAATCCCACCACTATCACCCCGGATGGAACGGTTTCCCTGGGTTTGTACTGGCGTCCCATTGGTACACCCACCCGACCCTTCAAAGTTTTTGTCCAGTTACGTAACGGGCGCGACCAGACCATCGCCCAATCGGATCATTTTTTGCTGCAAGGCTTACTCACTCTGGAGGTCTGGAACACTTTACAACAGCGTGGAGAGTGGCTCCGCGACAGCGCCAATCTGGACCTGCCGCTTCCTCTGTCTCCCCAGGCTGGACCCTACCGGCTATACCTCGGTTTTTATGACCCCAACACCCTGGAGCGCCTGCCGCTGCTCGACGACGCCAGTGGTGAGAATGCGGCAGTGATCGATCTGCCGGAGATTCCTTAAATCCCAACACCCCAAATGGGGATTTTCTCCAGGCTTTCTCCTGTTACTTCCGACCGGTAACCGGTTTTCTTTATATTTCTTAATAACCCCGGTACTTTTTTCCCCGCCCATTTTCCCATAATCTTAATCAACCTTTTGGTTCGCTGGACTTTTTTTGTGTTACTATAGGATCAAGACAACAATAACTCATTGGAAGGAGCACAACCCAGACAACTAACAGCAGCAACATGTTATCAAAGCCAAAAAGTCTCTCAGACAGCAACCATTTATTTCGTTGAACTTTTTTACTTAATCCAATCGCAATTACATCAAATTATCACAAGGAGATACACCATGTTAAACTCACGCCTTTTCCGCCTTCGCTATTTTGCCGTTTTACTGCTGGCCTTGATCTTTGCCGTTAGCGCCTACGCTTTCGCCGCCGCCAACGTGGTACCCGAAAGTGGGGCCGGTGATGGCGACGCCGACATCAGTGGTTATACCATCACTAACGTAACTTATAATACCAACACTGATAGCGACCCAAGCACCATTGATATGGTCAGCTTTGACATGGCCCCCACCGCCGGCGCAGGTGCGGCCACCGAAGTATTTGTCAAGCTGGTCAGCACCGGCGCCACCTGGTACACATGCAGTGCCGGCGCCACCTACGATTGGGATTGTAACATCGGCGGCGCGGTGACAACACTGGCAGCCGACGAACTGCGGGTTGTAGCGGCCCAGTAAACCCGGCTAACCTGATTAACCCCTCTTTTAGCAACGGAAGGCGCGACCTCGGGTGGGGATCGCGCCTTCCTCGCTCAACAGAAAGTCAAGTACAGGACCTTGTATGTTTAGGCGATCTCTTTCACTCAGCCGTTACCTGGCCATCCTGATCCTGGCCCTGGTCATCGCCAGCGGAGCTTATGCCCTGGCCGCCGCTAACAGCCTGAGCGAGAGCGGGGCCGGTGAAGGCGCTGCCGCTATCACGCCTTACCTGGTGAATCCTGACACTATTCATTACACCCTGGATGATCAGGTCGATCCCACGAATATCAAAAAAGTAGAGTTTGAGATCAACCTCCAGGCCGGCAGCAGCGCGGCCTCACCAAGCGAGGTCTATGCCCAAATTGACGGCAGCGGCTGGGTCAGTTGCGCCAATACCGGGGGGGTCAAGTGGGAATGTTCCTTCAGTTCACCCTACCCGAAAGTGAGAGAGAGTCCGCTCCCCACTTTGCAGGTAGCGGCCGCCCAATAAATGAGCTAATTTGGTGGTTAGGTTATGAAGCGCAAACAAAGTACACTCAATATACTCTCCACCGCCATCACCCTGGTGCTGATGGGGGTGGCCTGGTTTTTGTTTGCCCCCACCGAATTTGGCGGCCAGGCTGCCTATGTCATTATCAGCGGCAACAGTATGGAGCCGCTGTTTCACCAAGACGACCTGGTAATTCTACACCGGGCGGAAATTTACCAGGTTGGCGACATCGTCACCTATCGCCATCCCGAACTGGGGCCGGTCATTCACCGCATTGTGGCTCAAGAGGGCGACCATTATATTTTCAAAGGGGATCACAACACCTGGACCGACGGCTACCATCCGACCCGGTCGGAATTTATCGGCAAATTCTGGCTGCACCTGCCCTCGCTGGGCCAATTTATCAAGCCGTTACACACCCCCTGGGCGATGGCCTTCCTGGCCGCTGGGTTAACCGTTGTTGGCCTCCTGTCGCTGACCGGCCATCAAGTTCAAAAGGCACACCGGCGGAATCGAATTGGCGGTCAACGCTCAGTGGCCCGCCCTGCGACTAAGTATAACGTTCAAACGTTCAACGTTCAAACGTTATTTTCAGAGGAGCACCATGTTATGAACTACCTCCGCGAGAGCAAAACGGATCTGTTTTTTGTCCTGCTGACGTTGGCCCTGGCTGCCCTGCTGTTGGCCTTCTTTGCCTTTAGCCAGCCTGTCACCCAAACCATCACCGACCAGATCAGCTACCAACAGCGCGGCGAGTTCAGCTACTCGGCCGATGCGCCGCCGGGCATCTACGAAGCAGACAACGCCCAAACAGGCCAGCCGATCTTCCGGCAGTTGATTACCAAAGTTAAGGTGAATTTCGACTACCACTTTACCGCCAACTGGCCCTCGGAACTGCAAGGCAGCTATCGCCTCATCGCCCGCCTGCGCCATGCCAACGGCTGGCAATGGACCCTTGAGCTTCAGCCTGCCACCACTTTCAGCGGCGATACCTTTAGCGCCGGCAGTCAACTCGACCTGGCCCAGATTCAGGCGCTTATCGCCGGTGTGGAGCAACAAACGGGTTTACAACACCAACCGTACACCCTGGACCTCATCCCGGAAGTGAACGTCACAGGGCAACTGGCCGGACAGGAGGTGTCGGATCAGTTTGCGCCCCGCCTGAGCTTTCAACTGGACGAACTGCAATTGCGTTTAGCCCAGGATATTTCCCAGGTTTCCGACACCCAAAACCCTCTTAAACCTGTCACAACAGGCGTAGTTAGCCGCACCCGCGAAGCGCCCAACACCCTGGCCCTGTTGAGTTTTCAACTGAAGGTTTCGACGGCCCGCCAACTGGCCCTGGGCGGGCTGGTTCTGTCACTGGGGGGATTGCTGGCCCTGGGTTGGTCAATGCTCCGGGCGACTCAGGGCGACGAGGCCGCTCGGATCCGCTCAAAATACGGCTCGCTCATCATTACCGTGTCTGACCCTGACCTGGAAATGGGCCGGCGGTTGATCCAGGTAGCCGCCATCGACGACCTGGCCCGCCTGGCCGAGCGTGATGGCCGGATGATCCTGCACCAAGACGATGGCTCAACTCAGCGCTACCTGGTCCTCGACGAAATGGCCACTTATTATTACCAACCGGCTGTAAATCAGGGTAAAATCCTATTACCGGTGAAGAAGGGGGTAAAATAATGATACGCCTGGCTCACCGGTTGGCCTGGTTGGGGCTGTTGGCCTTAATCGTCGTCAGCGCCCTTTCGGCGGTGGCGGCGACCAATACGGTTAACGAGTCCGGTCTCAGCTACACCACCCACCCGGCCACCATCAACCAGCTTAAACCGTCTGAGTGTACGATGAACCTGACCAGCCTCGTCGTCGACAGCGGCAATATCAATGGCGGGGGGGGCAGTGCTTTGATCCTGGGCAGCTCCGGCCCTGATTCGATCAAGGCCAAGGCGGGAAACGATTGTATCCTCGCCGGAGGCGGCGACGATAACCTGCAAGGAGATAAGGGGACAGATTATTGCAACGGCGGCAACGGAAACGACACCACCGACGGCTCTTGCGAGAGTACGGCTCGGATTCCGTGATATAGCTTGAGGAGTAATGAAAAGGTTAGGCTTAACCCCGCTTGAACCCACCGCCCTTCCGCTGACCCCCATGGGTCAGATTGCCCTGTATTTCAACCAATTGTCGCCAACCAGCCAACTTATAGTGCTGTGGCTCGGCCTGATTGGGCTTCTCGCCGGCCTCGGCTATACTTTTTGGCCGGAGCCGGCCCACCCCTTAGTCGTTCAAGCTTCGAACTTTGTCTCGCCCGCCGTCCTAACACCCCTGCCGACGCCGACGGCAACAGCATCACCTACCCCCCCAACACCTGCTGCCGCCGCTTCGACGCCCCTTCTCCCTACCCTGCCGCCCAATGCCATATCTTTAGTTTTAACCCCAACCACCGAAAGTGTGGGTTGGGTGTCCAGCCTGGATGGGCGCAGCCACTTCGGCTTCCCCAACATCCACGCCGGTTTCTACAAGGGACAGGTTTACTACGGCGCGCTGCAATTTGATCTCTCGACTATACCGCCCGGCTCCAGCCTGACCTATGCCGCCGTAGAACTAATCGGCCTCGACGGGCAGCACCTGGGAACGACCGGAAAGTGGCAATTAAGCCTGCTCGATCCGGCCATCAATGTTACCTGGCCGAAGTTAACTTACGAAACTCTACACCAGGCTCCGGTTGACGCCGTCCTCTCCCCGGCCTTGACCCCGGCCCAGCTTGGACCGGGGCAGGTCAATCGTTTCCTGTTCAATCCCACCCACCTATCCATTTTAGAACAAAGCCTGGCCGGAGGAGCCGTCTCCTTCCGCCTGGAAGGCCCAACGGCAGGCAGCGATAACATGTTCACCTGGGATAGCGGTTTTCGGGGGGAGCAGGTTCTAAAAACTGTGCCGGTCTTGCGGCTTATTGTTATTCCCCCGGCGGCTCTCGACTACGTTATCGTCACCAGCACCCCGACGCCGGAAAACCTGATCACCGCCGCCGCGATGGCGGCTGAAGCGACTAAAATTGCCACTACGGTAGGCACTTACACCCCGATCCCGGCCAATTGGGTCACGCCTGTCGTCGTCGTAGCCCAGCCGACCCCGGCCAACACCGCTACGGCAGACTACCAGGCAGCCCTGACAACCGCCGAGGCTTTCTTGTTCGGTTCGGCGACGCCCACGCCGCCTAATGTCTGGACGGCGACCCCGACGCCGGTTGACGCCATTCTGATCGGTACGCCTCAACCCAATCAAATCACCTCAGATATTGAACCGTCTGGCAGCCTCGCGCTTAACTATGTCGTTGTGACCAGCACCCCGACGCCTGAGAATCTGATCACGGCCGCAGCAATGGCGGCTCAGGCCACTGAAGTGGCGGCTACGGTGGGCACTTACACCCCCGTACCGGCCAATTGGGTCACGCCGGTCGTCATCACGCCCCAGCCCACCCCGGCCAACGCGGCCACGGCCGCCTTCCAGGTTGCCCTCGCCACCGCCGAGGCTTTCCTGTACGGCCCGGCTACCCCCACGCCGTCCAATGTATGGACGGTCACGCCCACCCCTATCTTTATTCCGCTGGAAGGTGAATTGGCCACACCCTGGGCTACTTTTACCCCCAGCCCTACCCCGCCGCCTATTCCCGGCGTGCTGCTCGGCCAGATTGCCTTTCTGTCCAATCGCTCCGGCGGGCCGGAACCGTTAAAAGACCCACTCGTTTACCTGATCGACCCCACCGGCAGCAGCCTGGCGGTGATGACCGACCGGGCGATTTATGATGCTGCCGTCGCCCGCGACAGTTATTCGGCCGACCGGCGTTTTCGTGTCTTGGTGAAAAATGCCCAACGTTTCGACGGCCAGCGAGTGCCGGCTCTTTATTTTTATGATGCTCTTTATCAAGTGGAGGATCAAATTACCCATTTTGGGGCGGGTATCGCCTACGATGGGGTTTGGTCGCCGGTTCGCGAGCAGATAGCCTTTGTCTCGAATGACAGCGGCAACGACGAGATTTGGGTGATTAATCGCGACGGCAGCGGAGCTTTACAGCTCACCAGAGATGAGTATAGCTGGTGGGACAAGCATCCCTCCTGGTCGCCCGATGGCTCGCAGCTTGTCTTCTGGTCGAATCGCACCGGCAGACGGCAGATCTGGGTAATGAATGCCGACGGCAGCAATTTGCACAGCCTCAGCCGTACCGGTTATGATGACTGGGATCCGGTTTGGATTAAATAACCTCAATTCGGGATAAGCAACGAGAGGAAGAAATAGCTCACAGATTCACACA
>CAZUNT010000115.1:0-22409 GCA_964622215.1 uncultured Caldilineaceae bacterium | reverse complement strand
TCGGGGCCACTACGACGAGGCCGAACGGCTGTATCGCCTCAGCCTGACCGTCTTTGAGGAAATCGGCGACCGCCGCTCGGTGGCCGTGACCCAATCCAGCCTGGCCGACTTGCTCCGTAATCGGGGCCACTACGACGAGGCCGAACGGCTGTATCAATCCGGGTTAGCCATTTGTCATGAAGTTCGTGATTTGCAGGGGATTGGCGTGTTCTTAATGGGGTTAGGACAAATTGCCCTGATAAAAGGACAGCGTGATGAGGCAGCAGCCATGTTTCAAGAAGCGCAGCAGCGTTTTTTAGCCATCGGTCTGCCCAACTGGGCCGCCGATGCGGAGAAATTGCTGCACCAGGTGCAAGGTAAGCAGCCACAGTTAACCCTGGAGGATGTGCTGGCCATGGTGCAGGCGGCCCAAAACGGAGACCAACAGGCCGGGCAGCAGGTATGGCAACTTAGCCAGGGACTCAAACGAAGCGATGACCCCACCCTGGCAGCGCTGGGGTGTACCTTTGAAGCTATTCTGGCCGGGCTGCCGCTGGAGGAGGCCACCGCTGCTCTACCAACCGAACTGCGCGCTCAATTTTTGCAGGCCCTTCAACCTTAGGAGGTTCAACTATGTCTAAAATTGGTATTGTGGGTACGGGGATGGTAGGAGCCACCGCCGCTTATGCCTTGGCGATGCGTGGTATTGGTGGGGAATTGGTGTTGGTTGATAAAAACCAGGTTCGAGCTAAGGCCGAAGCCGCCGACATCTTGCACGCGGTTCCGTTTGCCCATCCTATCCGGGTTAACGCCGGTGATTATCCCGAATTGGCCGGCTGCCGGGTGGTGATTATCGCCGCCGGGGTGGGGCAGAAACCGGGCGAAACCCGCCTGCAACTGCTGGAACGGAATGCCGCTATCTTCAAAAGTATGATCCCCGACGTGCTCAAATACGCTCCGGAAGCGGTGTTGGTGGTGGCGACCAACCCGGTGGATATTATGACCCACTTGACCGCCCGTTTCGCCGCCGAGTTTGGCGTGCCGGCCACACGGGTATTTGGTTCCGGCACAACCCTTGATACGGCTCGCTTCCGCGCTCTGCTCAGCAACCGGGTTGGCGTGGCAGCCAACAACGTTCACGGTTATGTGATTGGCGAACACGGTGACTCGGAGGTGTTGGCCTGGTCGCGGGTGACAGTAGGGGTGATTCCGCTGGATGATTTCTGCCGGACGCAGCACGTCGAGCTGGACGAGGCTATTCGCCAGGATATTGACCAGCAAGTACGGCGGGCCGCCTACAGCATCATCGAAGGCAAAGGGGCAACCTATTACGGTATCGGCAGCGCCCTGGCCCGCATCGTGAGCGCCGTTTTGGATGATCAACGGGCGGTCCTGACCGTTTGTAGCCCGCTACCCGCTATCGTCGGCGTGCCAAATGTTACCCTGGCCTTGCCGCACATTGTCGGAGAGCAGGGAGTTCTGGGAACCCTGCCCCTGCCGTTGAGCCAGGCAGAAGAAGCTGCCCTCCAGTCCAGCGCCAAAATCATCAGAACGGCTATTGACGAGCTGGAGAAAGCCTTATAGGTCCATCTTAACTTTTCAAAAAGTGCCGCAGTACTGTTTGGAGAATACCGCTGTTGCGGTAGTAATCCACTTCCACCGGCGTATCCACCCGGCAGGTCATAAAGATGGTACGGGACTGACCGGTTGCATCCATAACATCTACGCGTACATCCTGGCGCGGCTTGAGCTTATCGTCCACATGAATGGCGTAAGTTTCCTGACCGGTCAGGCCCAGGCTGGCGGCGTTCTGACCGGGTTTGAATTCCAACGGCAGTACGCCCATGCCGACTAAATTGCTCCGATGGATCCGTTCGAAACTCTCGGCCAGGACCGCTCGGATGCCCAGCAGAAAAGTCCCCTTGGCCGCCCAGTCACGGCTGGATCCGGCGCCGTATTCTTTGCCGGCGATGACCAGCAGCGGTGTGCCGTCGGCTTTGTACTTCTCACTGGCGTTAAAAATAAACATAACTTCGCCGGTCGGCAGGTAGGTAGTCCAGCCGCCTTCGGTTCCGGGGGCCATCTGGTTGCGCAGGCGAATGTTGGCAAAGGTGCCTCGGGTCATCACCCGGTCATTGCCGCGCCGCGAACCATAGGAGTTGAACTCATACGGGGCCACGTCGTGCTCCTGCAAATATTGGCCGGCCGGGGACTCTTTTGGAATGGATCCGGCGGGGGAAATATGATCGGTCGTGGCCGAGTCCCCCACTTTTACCAGCACTCTAGCCAGATTAATGGGCTGAATAGGCCGGATACCGGCGTCCATCTCGATGAAAAAAGGCGGCTCCTGGATGTAAGTTGACCATTCATTCCAGGCATACAGCGCCCCTTCCGGTACGGGCAGGGCATTCCACCTGGGATTACTCTGTTCAATACCATCGTATTCCCGGTGGAACGTCTCCGGTTTTAAGGCTTTGTCGTACTCGGCGGCAACTTCGGCCTGGGTGGGCCAGATGTCTTTCAGGTAGACCGGCTCGCCGGCTTTGTCAAGACAGAGGGGTTCCGTCGTCAGGTTTATGTCCGTGGTTCCGGCGAGGGCATAAGCCACCACCAGGGGGGGCGAGGCCAGGTAATTCGCTTTGATGTAAGGATGGATGCGGCCTTCAAAGTTGCGGTTGCCACTCAACACCCCGGATACAACCAGATCGCCGGTCGTAATAGCATCTACGACCGGCTGTGGCAGCGGGCCGCTGTTGCCGATGCAGGTGGTGCAGCCATAACCAACCGTGTGGAAACCTAACGCCTCCAGATAGGGGGTCAATCCGGTTTCATTTAAATAATCGGTCACCACTTTAGAACCAGGGGCCAGGCTGGTTTTTACATAATTGGGCACGCTTAAACCACGCTCAACCGCCTTTTTAGCCAAAATACCGGCGGCCAGCATGACCGAAGGGTTACTGGTGTTGGTGCAAGAGGTGATAGCGGCCAGCACAACCGCTCCATGCGTAATTTCTCGTTGGGCGGCTCCATCCATCTTGACGATACCTTTTTGCTGCAGGGCCGGCGTAGTGAGGCCGTAGCCCTGCGGCCCAACCGGGTTTGTCAGCGCGGTTTGGAACGAATTTTTTAGATCCGACAGCGCGACCCGATCCTGGGGCCGTTTTGGTCCGGCCAGACTGGGTACGACGTCATTTAAATCGAGACTAAGCGTATCGCTAAATTCGGGGGCGGGCGTGTCGTCGGTACGGAAGAGGCCCTGTTCTTTGACATAGCGCTCAACCATTTCCACCAATTCTGGCGAGCGGCCGGTGCGGCGCAGATAATTGAGCGATTCGGCATCCATTGGGAAAAAGCCGATGGTTGCGCCGTATTCAGGAGCCATGTTGCTAATCGTCGCCCGGTCGGGTAAGGTCATCTGAGTCAGGCCGGGGCCGTAAAACTCGACAAATTTGCCGACCACACCTTTCTGGCGCAGCATCTGGGTCACGGTCAGGGTCAAGTCGGTGGCGGTGACACCCTCGCGCAGTTGGCCGGTCAGCTTAAAACCGACCACTTCCGGGATGAGCATATAGATGGGCTGGGCCAACATCACGGCCTCGGCCTCAATCCCGCCGACACCCCAGCCGACGATACCCAGGCCGTTAATCATGGTGGTGTGGCTATCGGTACCTACCAGGCTGTCAGGATAAACGACTATACTATCCTCCTCCGGGCGAGTCCAAACTCCACGAGCAATGTATTCCAGGTTGACCTGGTGAACAATGCCGCTGGCCGGAGGCACAACGCTAAAGTTGGCGAAGGCTTTTTGACCCCAGCGCAAAAACTCATATCGTTCGCGGTTGCGTTCAAATTCAAGTTCGGTGTTGCGGGCCAGGGCGATGGTTTGCCCAAACACATCCACTTGCACCGAGTGGTCAATCACCAGGTGAACCGGCACAACCGGATTGATTTTTTGGGGATCGCCGCCCATGCGGGCCATAGCCGAGCGCATCGCCGCCAAATCGACTACGGCGGGCACGCCGGTAAAATCCTGCAAGATGACCCGAGCCGGTTTGAAGGGAATCTCTTCAGCCGTGACCCCCTTGCCGACATTCCAATTCATCAGCTTGTATACATCGGCCTCGGTAACTATATAACCATCTACCTCGCGGAGAACAGCCTCCAGGAGTACTTTAATGGAGAAAGGCAGGTGGGAAACATCTTTTTCCAGCTTGTTCAGCCGATAAAGGTAAGCTTCACCCTTGCCCGTATTAAACTTAGCTCGCGCGCCAAGAGCATTCTTGGTTAAACTGCTCATTTTATTAACCTCTTCTGCGTGGGATAAAACTATTTTAGTGAATAGCCATAGGTGTGTCAAAATGCTGTAGACCCTAAAGGTCTCCAAGACCTTTAGGGTCTACACTAATTTATTTCGTAACTACTCAGCCGACCCCATGTCTCAGTAACCCTGACCGCGGACCGTCGACCGCTGACCGCCGAAAAGATGGGTACAGAATGAATTATGGCGGTCGGCGGTCCCCCAAGGGGAGGCGAAGCGCTCTCTGCCGTCAGCGGTCATGTGGCTCATTGGGGCTGATGGCTGAGTAGTTACACAGAATTTAAATAAACGGGTCAAGGCGCACGATAGCCTACTTTACACACCTCGGCAGCCAGGCAGCGACGGCAGGTCCGATAGCGCTCGTTGTCTATCTGCAGATGGATCTCGCGGAACATGATTACCTCATATTTTTGAGATAGTTCGGTCGGCAATAGCCCACATCGCAGTTTACCTGCTCATTGGGCCGTGAGCACGCGTGCTAGCGCGGCCGCTATGGCCTGGACTGAAGCGAGGGAGAGACCCTCGTGGATAACTTCCCGGTACGAACGATGGGCTGAAACGGCGTCAAACAGCGCCTGGCGTAAGCCCGGATCAACCTCGGCTGCTTGGAGCACGGGGTCCAACAAGTTAAAACGTGCGGCCAGGATGGTGAGGTGGCGCATCATTTGTCCATAAAACAAGTCACCGGTAATATCGTTGTTAGCGGTATGATAAGCCTGAAAGGCGGCAGCCGAGATGCCATGATGCAGGATAATATCGGCGGCTCGTATGCCGGTCAGAATGGCCGAGGTCACCCCTTTACCCTTGAAGGCCCGGACCAGCCCAGCGGCATCACCGACCATCACAAAGCGATCGCCGCTAAAATTCCGGGCCAAGCCACGCGGGAAGCGGCCCTTAAAATAGCGTAAATCCCTGGCGTTGAAATGACCAGCCTTCTCCAGGCAGGGCAGCGTGCGCCGGACTTCGGGGAAAGTTAGAAAGGCATCCATCAGGCTGGCATCGACGGCTGACCCGGCGATATTGATGGTCAGATGATTGCCCTTGGGTGTGACTGCGCCAAATTCGATGCGCGGTGTAGCCGGTAGGAAAGCGTGGATACGGCCGCCAAATTCAGCCATACCTGTTTGGCCCGGATGATATTTGGTTACTACGGAGCTGAGAACGGGGGGAGGCCGGTAGCCAACCGCACGTTCAAAGATCACGGCCGTACCTTCGTCCAACCCGAAAGCGCCCACCACCAGGTCGGCCTCCAACGGGGCGCTTTCGTTATAGATCACCACCCGGTCGGCATGAAACTCAAGGTCAGTGACCCGAGCTTGCAGGATTTCAATTCCACATTCACGGACGGCCTCTAACATATAGGCATCGAACTGAATCCGGCGCAGGGTTACGGACGGTTCAGCTTGACCATCGAGGATGATCTGACGCCGGGGGGTGTGCAGCACATAACCGGTGATGGTATCTCGAATCAGGTGGCGCGGAAAGGGAATCCCCAAATCGGTTTGGAACAGCTCCATCACCGGCGGCGAAAGCACGCCGACACATTGATTGTGATGCTGCTCGCCGGCGAACTGTTTGCCCTCCACCACGACGATTCGCAGTTTCCGTCCCAACGCGCGCGCTCCTTGCTGGAGCGCAATGGCTGTGGCTACACCTGCCGGCCCCCCGCCGATGACAACAGCTACGCCGCCATCTGATAACGGTCCCAGGCCAGAGTTTCTCATCAGCCCTCTCCGGTCTTTACCAGGCTTTGCCACAGTGGTCGAAAGGCCGGGTGTCTGAATAAAAGCCAAAAAACCTGTTGGTAGGCCTCGTCGCCGGTAAACATGCTCCAGACGATGCGGGTGTAAATCTGAGCAGCCAGCGGTAGGTCACTCTCAGCTAAGATCATCCGCTGCCAGGTGTCTAACAAAAAGGGCGAACGGCGAGTGACGGCCCACAAACGAAACAGTAGTCGCCCATAAAAATTATCCAGGGTGATCCGGCGGCAGGCCGGGCGATAACCGGCCGCAAAGTCTTGCCGGGAAATACCCTGCTGGATAGCCGTCCGGGCCGCGGCTGCGGCCGTTTGAAATGCAGCGCCAATGCCATCTTTGTACAGCCGGGTAACTGCGGCGTCGCCGACCACAACCAGCCGGTCGGCATAATATCCCAGGGCCGGCGAAACAGCTATGCGGGGCCGGCAACTGCACAGCAGAGGAACCCTCTCGGGGAACAAGGAAAGCAACCCCTGGCCTGCCAGAAAATCGCTGATGGCGCTGGTAGGAAGTTTGTGTCCCAGGAGGGAGATATTGGCATAGCGGCCTTTGGGGATCAGCGCCCCGAAGATCAGCCCGGGAGGGTGATCGAAGAAGATATGGACCCTATCATTGGACAGGCCACCCGGTAAGGGGATTTCGTTCTGAGCCATCATCTCGGTCTGAGGAGGCCGGTAGCCCCAGGCCGGATCAAGCGGGGCACGAGCATTGACGCCGGTAGCCAGCACCACCAGATCGGCGGGCAGATTCTCGTGAGGAGTGATGACAACGGGACGGGGGCCAGGTGAGATAGATTTTACCTGGGCGCGTTGGACGTGGGCGCCCAACAACTGCGCCTGATGCAGCAGCCACCCATCGAACGAATGGGGAAAAGGAGGAGCACCCCAACGGGGTCCGCTGCCTCGATAGACGCTGAAGATACGTTGGCTTGGGTTCGGCTGGCGAATCGGCAGTTCCCTGCCCCGTAGATGCAAAACATAAGTGTTCAATTCGGCCTGAATTACCTCGGGCGGCAGGCTAAGGCCCAGGGTCTTCAAATTATGCACCAGGGTAGAAGCGAGAATGCCGGCGCAGCGGTTGCAGCCGCCTGGGCCGGGGCGGTTAAAGTCTCGCACCTCCAGGATAGTTACGGCCAGGTCTAAGTGCATCTGCCTGGCCAGACGCAGCAGGTGGAGGGCCGTGAAACTGCCGGCGGGGCCACCACCAACTATGACGACCCGGCTGCCATTAATAAGCTGCATGGCTACTCCGTTTTCAGCCACTCCTGCTCTCGCTCATAACATTGCCACTCCAAGCGGTTCTGTGCCTCCCAATTTTTCGACTATGTGGGTCTTGTGCGTTTCCACCATCCTGGGCTGATGATTAACTCGGCCCATGTTCAAGGATATGTCAAAGTATCTCAGCCCGATAGTGGCAGATGTCATCTTATTTAATGAGGAGTGTCATTACCTGACCCAGGAGAGCCTGGATTTATGGGCTGGCTGGTTGGAGCGGTTCCCAACCAACCTACCCGCCCTTGTTGTGCTTGATATCAATCAAGCCACCCTGGCCGATTGGCAGGCATTTCTATGCTGCCAATCCTACGATATCACCCTGCTGCACGGCGCTTACGTCGAGTTACAGGCCAACCGGCTGCCCATACCTTACGTTACGGCGCTGGTGAATGTCACGCCTGACAGCGTCATTGTGTTGGCGTGAAGTTAAATGACCACAAACGCGCTCCCGATGGTTCGCTCTGGCGGGCCACGGCGGTCGGCATATCCGTCTATCGGAATGGGGCCTGGGAAGATTACCGCCTGGTCGAGGGTTCGCCGGATGGGGAGGCCTTGTCGCTGGCCATTATCAAGGATGACACGGTTTGGGTGGCGGGCCAAAGCTACATCGCCCGGTTAAATCCCGGCCAAGCGTGGCAGATTTATCGGGTGGCAGATAATCCCCTCCTCCCAAACGGTCTCGTTTTGTAACGCTGGATGACCGGGATAAGCCCTGGTTTGTTGGCCGCCAGGGTAAAATCCATTTTGACGGCCAAAATTGGAGTGGTTAAAAGGGTTCGGCGGGAGGAGGCTCTGAGGGTAAATCTTCGGCCAGGAGGGCCAGGCCGTGGGGATAGCGGACGAGCACGCGCTCTCGTCCCAGTTCCACCAGGCCTTGCTGCTCCCACTGGCTGAGGATGCGGCTGACCGTGTAAAGTGTCGTGCCGGTCATTTCGGCCAGGTCCTGGCGTGAGAGCTGCAAATCAATCAAAATCCCCGCCTCGACTTTGCGTCCCACCTGCCGGACCAGGCGCAGCAGAGTTTGGGCGATACGCCGTTCTACCCGGACGGTTGCCAGCTCACGGAAGCGTTCTTCCAACTCGTGCCAGCGCTGTGACACCAGGCGGAGGCCGTCAATGGCCATGCGGGGATACCGTTCCATCAACTGCTCCAGGATGTCGCCGTCCCAGGTCAAGGCCAGGCAATCGTCCAATGCTTGAGCCGAGAGGGGATAGACGGCTTTCGACAGGGCCGCGATGATGCCCATCGCTTCGCCGGGACCGACAAAGCGCACCAGGATCTGTTGGCCGTCGGAGGTGACTTCGGTCAACTTGACCTGCCCCTCGACCAGGATGTAGAAGGCGCCGGCCGGATCGCCCTGGTGATAGAAATAAACCTCCCGCTCCACCCGCCGCAGCCAGGCCGACTGATACACGACTTGCAGCTCGGCCGGGTGCAGATGCTGGAAGGGTGGAATTTGGGCAATCAGTTGAAAGCCTTCTTTGGAGGTCATCGAAACCGGCGGTCCTTTATCAGAATATCTGTCCATAAAATCTATCCTCGACGGCGACCCAAGGGAGGGCGAAACGCTATCACCCAAAGTGGGTCACCGAGGGGTGGCTGGAAAAGTGCCGGCGCACCGGCTCATTGGAGCCATTGGGTGTCTGCAAAATCAACAATAGTTCCGCTTTCTCCCCGGAGGAATTGCGCCAATAGTGGGGCAACTCGGCCTCAAAGAGCAGGAAGTCGCCCTCTTGCAGCCGGTAGAGCGTCCCATCAATTTCGTATTCCACCGTACCATGCAGACAGTACACAAATTCATGCCCGGAGTGGATAACCGGCTGCCGGCCGCTCTCAGCCTCGGGCGCCATCGTCACAAAAAACGGCTCTAGCTCCTGGCCGCGCAGCCTCCGGCCCAGGCCGGCGATCATCAACCCTTTACTGGTCAGCGACGGCCGCTCGCCGGCTTTGATGTGGATAACGCTCATCTGGGCGCTGCTGTCCTCAAAAAAGTAACTCATCTTCACATTCAAAGCCGTCGCCAGGCGCTGTAAGGTCGCTACGCTGGGCGAAATTTCATCTCGCTCGATCAGGCTAATAGCATTGGGCGAAATACCGGCCTGTCCGGCCAGGTCGCGTTGTGATAGATTACGCTCTCGACGCAACTCCCGCAGTTTTAACCCCAACGAAAGTAACTTATCCATGCTCGTTTACCGCCATAGTTTCAGTTGATGTTGTAACTTATTTTATGGCAGCCGAGGCAAAACGACAAGTGCATTGTAAAAATACTTGCCAGTATTTCCTAGTTACCTACACCCACTTTATTGTTAAATATGCTTTATAATACAAAGCAAAATAACAATATTATTGACACCTGTACAGTTTTATGGTATTTTATTATAGTCAGAACAAAAAATTTCACAAGAAAGTGGGTCTATGCCAGAACGAGAAACATGGCACAATGTGGGCCGCAAGATTCGCCATTTAAGAAAAACTCACCAGTTAACCATCAAACAACTGGCTGGTGGGTGTGGGATTTCACCTAACGCTATTAGCCTGTTGGAACGGGGCGAGGTAGCTCCCACCATAGCCACGCTGTGCAAAATTGCTGCCGCCCTGGGTGCGCCGGTCAGTTCCTTTTTCCAGGAAGTCTGTCCAAACGAGATCATTCTTACCCGGGGCGATCCCCTGGCTCAAACACCGGTTGATAAAGCGGTGCGCACCTTTAGCTGTATTGTCTCTCCGCCGGGAAGTGGACCGGAGATGGGCCGGGCAGGTGGCCGTGAAATGGTCCTCTGCTTGAGCGGCCAAATCGAATACGAGGTCGATGGTCAGAGTTACCAGTTGGAGCCTGGCGATACCTTGTCGTTCAACGGTCAGGTGCTGCACTGCTGGCGCAATTGCGGCCTCGTTCCTGCCGCAGTGGTGATGATCCTTTACCCCGAGTCAGATGTCGAGTCGGAAGGAGCATAAATCGTGAGCTTATCCCCAACTGTTAGTGACCACTCTTTATCAACCCGGTCGAAACCCTCACCTCATTATCACGTTGAGCCGGTAGTGCGAACCGGCAACCGGGTTGACGATTTTCTGACCGCCTTTGCCGCCATTTTACGTCACAGCAACTACCGCTTTCTCCTGGATCTCTATGCTCGCACCAGTACCAAATGCGGCCGCTGCGCCGTCAGTTGCCAGGTTTACCAGGCCAGCGGCGACCCTCGCGATATTCCCTGCTACCGCACCAACTTGCTGTTAGACGTTTACCGGCGGCATTTTACCACCTCAGGCTGGCTGCGAAGCAAATTTGGCGGCGACGGCGGCCTGACCGAGGCCAAAATTGACGAGATGGCCGAATTGTTTTACCGCTGCACCGCCTGCCGCCGCTGCAAACTGGAGTGCCCGATGGGTATTGACCATGGCCTGCTGGCTCGGTTGGGGCGTTATATCCTCAGCGAAATCGGCCTGGCCCCCAAGGGGTTAGTGGTGTCGGTGCGGGAGCAACTAGAGGGCAAAACCGGCAACACTTCGGCTATCCCCCTGCCCGCCCTGTTGGATAACCTGGAGTTTTTGGAAGAGGAATTGGTCGAGAGTAAAGGGGTGACTGTTCGTTTTCCGGTTGACCAGGAAGAAGCGGACTATATCTTCTTCCCGGCTGTCAGCGATTACCTGATGGAGGCGGATACGTTGATGGGCAACGCCGCCGTGCTGCATGCCGCCGGGATCAAGTGGACCATCGGCTCCGGTTACTTTGACGGGATCAATTACGGCCTGTTTTATAGCGACTGGATTCTGGCGCGGATCATCCAAAAGCTGGTGGATGAAGCTTATCGCCTCAAAGCCGGCAAAATATTAATCGGCGAATGTGGGCACGCCGCCCGCTCGGCCCGGCAATTCGTGCCCACCTTTGCCCAGGAACGGTCGCTGCCGGTTCTGAGCATCATGGAAGTCACCTTGCAAGCTCTGCAACAGGGCAAGCTCAAGCTAGACCCTCAAGCCATCGGCGAGCGGGTCACCTATCATGATCCCTGCAACATCGCTCGGTCCGGCTGGATTATCGACCAACCTCGCCAGATTCTGCGCAGTTTTGTCAAAGATTTTGTGGAGATGACCCCTCACGGCCGTTATAACTATTGCTGCGGCGGAGGAGGCGGGCTGGTTTCGCTGGACGAAACCCACGACTTTCGCATGCAGGTGGTGGGCAAAACCAAAGCCGAGCAAATCCGGGCGACCGGAGCGGATATCGTCGTCTCTCCCTGTGCCAACTGTAAAAAGCAGCTTCGGGAGATTGTCGATTACTACAAATTACCCGTTCAAATCGCCGGCGTACATGATCTAGTGCTGCGAGCGATCCAACTATAACAGATCGCCCGGGCGCTTTCCGCCGGTCTTTCTATACCGACCAACCGGCCTCGATGTGCCAAAACTGTCCAAAATTGTTTGTTATTTCGTAGAAAGGAAGGTTGAGAGAATTATGCCCCTGTGGCTTGAAGTGGCGAAAGGTCCACTATTCCGATTGGTTCTGGCAATCCTGGTCCTGGGCCTGGCCAGGCTGGTCATCCTAACTGCCTGGGGGATAATCGCCGCCATTCACCGGGCCGGGGACCGCCGCCTGCCCTATGCTCAAGTGCTGAGGGAGACGGCGAGTTGGCTCGTTCCCATTCACCGTCTTCACCGCACCCGGCCCATTTACAGTTACGCCTCCTTCGTGCTTCACCTGGGGATTATTCTGGCCGGGCTGCTGCTGCAAAACCATATTGACATTCTCTACTCAACGGTCGGCCTGGCCTGGCCGGCTTTGCCCCGCTTTATTTTGGATGGAGTGACGGTGTTGGCCATCCTGGCCGGCGGCTACCTGTTACTGCATCGTCTCTACGTGCGCAGCGCCCGCGCCCTGAGCCGGCCGATGGATTATCTGCTGTTACTGTTTATCTTTAACCTCTTCGTCTCCGGCTACCTGGCCGGGCGCGCCTGGAATCCGATTCCTTACGACAGCCTTATGCTCTTTCACACCTTAAACGGCCTGGTCTTGATCGGGCTGATCCCGTTCACCAAAATTGCCCACTGCGTGCTTTTTCCCCTAATCAGGTTGGCCTCAGAGATTGCCTGGCATCTCACGCCCCAGGGCGGCCAGGAGGTCATCCAGACTCTTTACGGATCGGAAGGAAGAAAAATATGACCCGGACAGTTGGCCTGCTCATCGATGTGACCCGCTGCGTGGGCTGTTACCAGTGCGTTGATGCCTGCGCTCAAGCCAATGGCCTGGGGCCGGACATTCCCGCGCCTCAAGACGCCCCGGATGGCCTGTCGGCCCGGCGCTGGGCTACCCTGCTGGCCCAGCCGGAAGGGCGCTATGTACGCAAACAGTGCCAGCACTGCCTGGAGCCGGCTTGCGTTTCGGTTTGCCCTGTCGGGGCGATGCAAAAAACCGTGGAAGGACCTGTCATCTACGACAGCAGCAAGTGTATGGGCTGCCGTTATTGTATTATGGCTTGCCCTTATGGAATTCCTCGATATGAATGGGACAAAGCTGTCCCTTACGTGCGTAAGTGTACCCTCTGCTATGAGCGGTTGCAAGCAGGGCAAATGCCGGCCTGTGCTGAAGCCTGTCCCGAACAAGCCACCCTATTTGGTCCACGAGACAAGCTGCTGGCTGAGGCCCACGACCGGCTAAAAAGCTTTCCCGATAAATATATCCAAAAGGTTTTTGGCGAGCTTGAAATTGGAGGAACCTCTGTTCTCTATATCACTGATGTCCCGTTGAACTTATTGGGCTTTAACGGTTATCCCGGGCAGGAACCTCTGCCCGATTTGACCGGGGCCTGGCTCAACAAAGTACCGCCGATCACTCTGGGGATGGCTGCTCTGATGGCCGGCCCTTACTGGATCATTAAACGCCGTATGCGCCTGGCCGCGGCTCGGGCCAACGCCGAGGCGACATCTTCTGTCGAAACAGACCTGGAAGAAAGGGGCAAAGGCTAATGAGCAGACGCTCCGTGGTTAAGGATATTCTGTGGATAATTGTTTTTATTGGCGCTGTAGCCGTAATCTTGCGTTTTGCACTTGGGTTGGGCCGTACTACCGGGCTGAATGATACCGTCCCTTGGGGCTTGTGGATTGCCTTCAAACTGGCCTTCGTTGCGCTTTCTGGCGGTGGATTTACGCTGGCTGCAATCGTCTACATCTTTCAGCTTGAAAGTTACCACCCCCTGATTCGACGGGCGATATTGATGGCGCTGTTGGGATATGGGGCTTTTATTGTGTCGCTTTTATTTGACCTGGGTTTGCCCTGGCGTATTTATATGCCCATCATTAACTGGCAGCATCACTCCGTTATGTTTGAGATTGCCTGGTGCGTGATGCTTTATTTTTCAGTCCTAAACCTGGAGTTTGGCACAGTAATTCTGGAACATCGCTGGTTTCAACATCCTATCTTTCAATGGATTTCGTATTTATTGCGCCGGTTGACGATTCCCATTGTAATTGCCGGTATTGTGCTGTCCACCTTACACCAGTCTTCTCTGGGTTCGCTTTTCTTGATTATGCCTTTTCGCGTGCATCCTCTGTGGTACAGTCCCTTGATCCCGATCTTTTTCTTTATCACGGCGATTGGATTAGGCTTGATGGCAGTCGTGTTGGATGGGTTCGTGGCGGCCTGGCTTTTTGAACGCGAACTACCGATAAAGCTGTTTTCACAACTTGGCAAAATGGCCGGCTATGTTCTCTGGCTTTATATCATTCTACGTTTGGGCGACCTGATTGGGCGAGGTGTGCTGCCGGCCGCTCTGGACGGTTCCTGGCAAAGCTACCTTTTTGCTGCCGAAATAATAATTGGTGGTATGCTGCCGGCTACTTTGCTGCTGATTCCCGATCTTCGTAACAGCCGCGAGGGTTTGATTTCGGCCGGTATATTGACCACTTTCGGCATCGTCACCCAACGAATGTCGTTGAGTTTGTTCACCATGCGTTGGCCCGATGGAACCGGCTATGTTCCTTCGCTGCTTGAGACCGCTATTGCCTTTGCCGTTCCCGCAGCGGCCGGGTTAATCTATTTTTTATTTACCGAGAATCTGGCCGTTTTGCAAAAAGAAGCCCCCAAACAGCAACCTGTTCCATACGCCAAACCCCAATTTGACGTGAGTACCAGGGTGCTCGTAGAAAACTCTCTACTCAGCACAATTGCCCGGCGTTCTGGTTTGGCTACCCTGGTGATTGCTTTAATAGTAGCTGTGTTACCTTCAAGTGTTGTGGCTAACCCACCCTGGCCATCGCAACCTGTCAAAGCTGCCCAGGGCTGGAAATCGCTCGTCATTAACGGCAACCGCAACGATACGCGGGTGCGGTTCGATCACCTGGGGCACCAGCAGCGGCTGGCCGAGGTCACTGATAACCCTGGCCAGGTCTGCCTGACCTGTCACCATTTGAGTAAACCTAACGACGAGGTCACGGCCTGCTGGGAGTGTCACCGGGATATGAGCCAGCCCACCTCCATCTTTAACCATAGTCTCCATCAGGCCAGCCTGGGGGGCAATGTCTCTTGCGGGAAATGTCATACCGGCGAGCATATCGCCTCCACGGCGAAGCCATGCGGCGAATGTCACGATACAATGGTTCCCGAGGCAGGGGCAACCTCGTTTAACCCCTTTGCGCCCGGTTACCAGGCCGCCATGCACGGCGCCTGTATAGCCTGTCATCAACAGGAGGCAGAACGGCAGGCCAGGCCGGAGCTGGGCCAATGTTCTGCCTGTCATCAAATTGAGAGTGGACCGGCCGATCCTGCCAATCTGCGAGCAGGATTAATGGGGATAGAAGCTGATTAAACAGGTTGGATCACTCGCCAGCTTACACTGGCGTTTCCGGCGAGGGCGCGCCAACTGCCGTCGGGCAAGTCCAGTTCTTCGACGATTTCCAGGGCAGTGGAATTAAGCAGGAAGGTTTCAGGCCCGGCCGGCCCCACGATGACCACCGGATAGGGCAGCTTTAAAGCAAACTCTTCCAGGGACTGCTCATCTGGTACGGGTTCGACCGGCGGCGCTTGATGACCGATTACAACCAGGTCCAATATATGCTGCCTGAGGCAACGGACTAGCTCAACCTGGTATGCGCCTTCGCACAATTTGAAGGCTACATCGGTAAAGTCGCCTAGCCTGGGTTCGTAATATTCGCGGAGTTGCAGCTCCAGCCGGTTCAAAAGCGCCGAAGTAATCGGGACGGTTTCTTGAAGGGTAAAAAGATCACTGTAAACGACGTCACGCCGGACCCTGTAGGGCGAGGCCAGCCAGTGACAGATGTTTAGTTGGTGCCGGTGGGTCTGGGCCAGCTTGAAAGCATACTCAAACGCCCAATCATCGGCCTCAGTAAAGTGGGTACACAGACCAACGGTTTTCATGAATACCTCCTGCGATCAGCCACCAGGTGACAAATATTTGTTACCAATATAGCAGATTTATAAATAATTGTCAAGTTTAATATAAAAATCAGGTCAATAATTTCTAAAAAAACACAATATATTGTGTCATGGTGATTTTTACCTATAGTGCAAATTGATCCGGCACCACCGCATACAAACAAGATAGGAGAGGTTTCTATGAGTAGTTACATCAATGCCATCCTTTTAACAGCCTTAAGCCTGGGCCTCATTGCCTGTGCGGAGACGCCTACACCGGCTCCCCCACCACCCACGAATACCCCCATCGTGGCGGCTGAAACCTATATCCCCAACCTGGAGCAAGGGCAAGCGACCTGGCAGGAAGCTCACTGCCTGGCCTGCCACGGTCCCACTGCTATGGGCGGCATTGGCCCGCAACTGGCCTCAACGCCCCTGTCCTATGAGCAGTTTTTGCAGGTCGTCCGGACGGCTCATCCCCCCAAACCGGCCTATTCGGAAACGCAGTTGCCTGATCGGGCGGTGTATGACATTTATGCCTGGGTGCGCACCCAAATCCCGCCGGTTCAATGGGCCGCGCCCGGCACGGGAGCCACACCCTCCCCGGCGGCTGAAGCGGCCGATACAATGGGGATGACCATTTGGACCTGCCGCCGCTGCGACGGATGCCACGGGGTTTTTGCCCAGGGTGGGCCTGAGGCGCCGGCGCTGGCCGGCCTCAATTACCCGGTTGAGGAAGAATTGGCCCGCATGCGTGACCAGGCCGGCAAAATTCCTGAGCACGGCCCCGATAATATCTCGGACGAGGTGTTTGCCACCCTGTATGAGTGGCTAAAAATGGGCTGTGTCAGGGATGAGTGTTATCACTGAGGCAACAATTCACGCCGTAATTTGGCAGGGGCAGGTTCAGGTATCACCAGGAGCAGCAGAACCAGGCTGATAACCGCCGAACTGAGGCACCACAGACAAACAGCCCGGATGACAAAAATCTCCAGCCAGGTCAGGTAGATCGAAAAAAGGACCCCCACCAGGCTCAAGCCGAACAGTCCCAGGGCCGGCAGGTTGCGCCACGTTCGGGGCAGGCACAACCAGCCTAGCCATAACGTCACCACCACCAGGTAGTTGAGAACGCCCAGGACGGCGACCGGAACGCCCAGAATACGGGCATAGGAGCTGGCCTGGACAATATTGCACTCGCCCACCGGGCCGCAGACTGCTGCCACCTGGTTGATTTCGACGTAGGCCAGATAGAGCGACACCCCCAGCCCGGCCAGCGCCAGCAAGGGGATCAGCCATGTTTGGACAACGTTGAGCGGCCGGCCGCCTAACCGGAACAGGCGCGGCCCGGCGACAAGCAAACGCCAGATGGCGTAGACCAGGGAGGCGATCAGGTTAACCAGCACCAGCCCGGCCAACGTCATCCCAACCGGGTCGGACGGTGGTTCCAGGATTTCGGTGGGGGGCAGCGAGTCGCTGCCGATGGCCAACGCGGCGGGTACGGGGGTGGGAGTGAGGGTAGTCGTTGGAGCGACGGTCGGCAGGACGGCTAATTGGACCGTTGGGCTGGAGGTGACCGGATCAACAGGGGGGGCCAAAGTTGGGGTTAAGGTAGGCGGAGGTGGAGAGGTAGGGGGCGCTTCTGCCGCAGCAGGTGTGGAGAGCACGGCAGCCAGGCCGGGGAAGTCGGGCCAAACCGTGCCCCCTGTGGTTAACTTCTCCTCCACCAGGGCTGGAAACTGCTGGGGGATTTCGAGACTTCCGACCAGGACCAACTCCTCAACAATCAGGGTGGGCACACCCCGCCGCTCCGGCGGGATCTGGTAGTGCTCGATGGCGGCCTGGTAGAGATGCTGGCCGCCCTCTTGACTGATGTCAATGCCGATAATTTGGAGTTGGTCGCCGTACCGGTCAACCATGGGCGTTAAAACGTCGTTGATAACGGCGTGGCAGTGAGGACAGGTGGGCGAAAAGAACAGCACCGCCCGGACGACCGGCTCCTCAGTTGTTTGAGCCAGCGTAAGCGACGGGGTGAGGATCAGGCAAACCGCCATCACCACAATTGCCAGCCACCATTTTTGTTTGCGCATCTTAAAATCCCCCAGCCTTCCAAAAAGTGCTTGATTTACTTGCCGATTACCAGGTCGTAGGGCCAGGCAATGACCCCGCTATCCATAAGCGGATTTTAGTCGAAAGCGAAACGTATCAATAGCCCATCAATCCACAACAACGGGTACAAATCGGCATAATCCCGTCGGTGCTGATGGAACTGCGGAATTTGCGGGCAGCCTCGCTAGACCAAATTTTGGTCACCGGGTCGGTTTGGATGTTGCCGATGATGTAGTCGTGGTAGTCCCGGCATAGACTGGCATCACCATTGCTGTCTATTTCCAGGGTCATATAGATGCTGACACACTGATTAAAACCAAACACCGCGCTGTGGTCTTCGTAGTAACGTTTGACCTGGTCCGGGCTGGTGAGGTGGGGATACATCAACGGCGGGCAGCGCCGAATCTCCTGGGAGAGATGCCGCATCTCCTCGAACTTATCGAAGATCATGCAGTGATCGAAATCTTTCCACTCGCCCACCCACCCCCAATGGGTCTGCGGTTCAAAGCCAAAACGCCGTTTGAAGTCAGCGCTGTGGGCCTGGGCTGATAGCTCGTCAATCCACCACGATAGGTAAAAGATATGGGCATCGGCGTACTGGCTGGTAAAGCGGTAAATATCGGCCAGACAATCAATGTTATAGCGGGCGACGACCGAGATAGGGATGACATAGGGAAAGATAGCTTTGCGCCGTTTCTTCTCGGCGCTGATCGTTTCCAGGGCTGTCTTGACCGCCCTGAAATTATCCGTTTTAGGGGAAGCGCCGGGACGCTGTTGGTTGTGGATGGCAGCGGTGGGACCGTCAATGCTGAGCCAGAGAATCTTGCAGGTCGCCATAATGTCGTCAACCCGTTCCGCCACGTGGGTCCCGTTGCTGACCATGGTAATGGGCATGTTGCGGTCGGCAATGTAATGCAGCAAATCGAGCAAACCGGGATACATCATCGGCTCCCCACCCCAAATATACCACAGCGGCGACCAACCGGCCTGGAGGATGTCGTCCACAAATTTCTTATAGGTTTCCAGGGGCACTTCCCGCTGCTTCAATTCCTTGAGCGACTGGCCCAGCAAGTAGCCGTTATCGCCCCATTGGCCGCAGGTGTGGCAGCGCAAATTACACATGTCGGTAATGCGCAGGCTGACCTGCCGCAGCTTGTCCGGCCGGCCGTCCTGGCCGCGCTCGGCCCGCCGCCAGTTAAAGGTCTCCTTGGCCAGTTGCAGCCCGGCTGCGGTGGCGAAAGTGGGCCAGTCATTAAAAACGATTTTGGTTAATTCTTTGAAGATAAATTCACCGGGGATTCTACTTCGAGTTTGGAGCATAGGTATTCCTTTCTGTTGTGTCGCAAGCTTCTGTTTAGGGAAAGCTGGTCATAAGCCAGTCCCAAACACCCTTTGCCAGAAGATGTTTAACTTCTCTATCAAGATAGCTTTAGTTTGCAGGCAAAACAGATGTGCTTCTTTGCGCTAGCGCAAAGAAGCACAATCATTTTCAGGCCACACTGGACCGTAGAGGGATTATCTATGGAACATCCACCGCTTGAGGCAAATCTGATCGTGGCTGAGGTGCTGGCTCGTTGGCCTCAAACCATCCCGGTTTTTATCCACCACCGTTTGGCTTGTGTGGGCTGCGTGATGGCTCCGTTTGAGACCCTGACCGAAGTGACCCTCATTTATCACCTGGATTTGGACTGTTTTTTGAGAGAATTGCAACAAACGATTGATAATACATGGGGGCAATTGCCTTATCAGGAGGAAACTAATGAAACTTATTGATGACCTGTTGAGCGAACTGCCAAATGGCCCGGTGCAGGACGTGCGGATTGGCGCTTTCTGGACGGCCGTGGTCGTTGACGTGGCCGGCCGGCGGCGTTGCGGCCTGGCCTCAACCCTGCGAGAGGATGACCATCACCACGGCGGTGGACCGGCCGTGCCGGCTGCCGGCCGGTTGACGAGCTATAGCGCTGGAGGGTTGGCCGAATTGGCCCGCTCTACCAGCCCGATGGAGGCGGCCCTGGGGATCGCGGCCATCAATGCGCTGCTGCCCCGGCATGAGGAACTCTGGAGTGACCTCAATGCCGAGGAGGTGCTTGTTCAATATGGCGCGGGTAAGCGCGTCGCCCTGGTCGGCCATTTCCCCTTCATCCCTCGACTGCGCCAGGCAGCGGGCACACTGTGGGTCTTGGAACAAGAACCCCGGGGCGAAGATTTGCCGGCCGAGTTTGCTGCCAGTATACTCCCCCAGGCCGATGTTATCGCTCTGACCGGGACAACGCTCATCAATCATACCTTTGAGGAATTGATGGCGCTTTGCCGGCCGGAGGCATTGATCCTGGTTTTAGGCCCCAGCACGCCCCTGTCCCCCCTCTTGTTCGAGCACGGCGTTCACCTCCTGTCTGGAGCAGTAGTGGAAGATGTCGAGGCCGTATTACGGGCGGTGAGCCAGGGGGCCAATTTTCGCCAGCTTCATCAGCAAGGTGTGCGCCTGGTGACGATGCAAAAAGGATAGGTGGCGATGCGCTATGTTTTTGGCCCGGTCCCCTCGCGGCGGCTGGGGCAATCGCTGGGGATCGATCCCATCCCCCTCAAAACCTGTAACTGGAATTGTGTCTACTGCCAGCTTGGCCGGACCCGGCCCCTCACCAACGAGCGCCAGGAGTATTTCCCAGCCCAGGAAATCCTGGCCGAAGTCCGGGCCGCGTTGAAGGCCCATGCTCCGGGCGAGATCGATTGGATTACCTTTGTTGGCTCCGGTGAGCCAACGCTGCACGCCGGCCTGGGCTGGCTTATTCGCCAGGTGAAGGCGTTGACCAAGCTGCCGGTGGCGGTTATCACCAACGGTTCGCTGCTCTACCTGCCGGAAGTCCGCCTGGAGCTGGTCACCGCCGATGCCGTGTTGCCGACCCTGGATGCCGGCACAACCAAGTTGTATCACCGGATCAACCGCCCCCACCCGGAGCTTACCTTCACCCGCCTGCTGGAGGGATTGATCACCTTCCGAGGCGAATATCAGGGCAAACTGTGGCTTGAGGTGATGTTAGTGAACGGTCTGAACGACACCGAAGCGGCCTTGCGGGACATCGCGGCGACGCTGCCGCAAATCCGGCCGGATGAAGTGCATCTCAACCTGCCGGCCCGGCCCCCGGTTGAAAGCTGGGTCCGGCCTCCGGACGAGGAGGGGTTGCTCCGGGCCACCGCCATCTTGGGTGACACCGCCAAAGTAGTCCACTCGGTCGCAGGCAGCTTTGATCTCAGCGGCTACGACAGCATGGCCGAGGCGGTGGTAGCTATCATCACCCGCCATCCAATGCGCCAGGCCGAACTGGAACAGGCGTTGGCCCGGTGGGCGCCCGGACAGGTCACCCAGGTGCTGGCCGAGTTAGAGGCCGCCGGTCAAGCCCAGGTGGTGGAACGTTACGGCACGCGCTTCTGGAGCGCCGCCCCGGCGCACTATCCTGATGAAGATCACAGCCAGGCCACTTGTCCGGCCCGCCAGCGAGGACCGAAACCGTATCTCAGGTAATCCTAACCCGCATCGGGTAGTGATCGAATTTACCCTGACGAACCCTGGGGGCGCCGTAGTGTAGATGGGAGTTTACTTCTTATGAGAACTTACCTGGACTGTTATCCCTGTTTCCTCCGCCAGACCCTCGAAGCCGCCCGCATGGCCGGAGCGGATGAAAACCGGCAGTATAAAGTGTTGCAGGCAGTTTTGTATGAACTACGCCGGTTCGAACTGACCAGCACCCCGCCCGAAATGGCCTACCGGATCCACCAGATTGTGCGCCGGGAAACGGAGGCACGTGATCCGTACCGGCCGGCCAAAGAAGCCAGCACCCGGCAGGCCTTGGCCCTGTACCCCCGGTTGAAGGCTTTGGTTGACGAAGCCCATGACCCGTTGGAGACGGCAGTGCGGTTGAGTATCGCCGGAAACATCATTGACCTGGGAATGGCTCACGAATTTGACCTGGAGGCGAGCATCGAGCGTGCCCTGGTCCAACCCTTTGCGATTGATGCTTACGCTGCTTTCCGGGAAAGATTGGCCCGGACTGAACAGGTGCTCTACCTGGCGGATAATGCCGGAGAAACGGTTTTTGACCGGGTTTTGATCGAAACCCTGGGTAAGCCGGTGACCTACGTGGTGAAAGGCGGCCCTATTCTCAACGACGCCACCCGGATAGATGCGCTGGCGGCCGGCCTGGAAACGGTGGCGACGATTATCGACAACGGCTCCAACGCACCGGGCACGCTGCTCGAACTCTGTTCCCCGGAGTTTCGCCGGCGGCTGACCCGGGCAGATTTTATCATTGCCAAGGGCCAGGCCAACTACGAGAGTTTGAGCGGCCTGGCGCTGCCGATTTTCTTCCTGCTGCAAGCCAAGTGTCCGGTTATTGCCCACAATTTAGGAGTGCCTCTCAAGAGCATTATACTGAAACAGGAGGCATTGAATGGGGTTTCTGAGGCTCAGTAGATCACAATTTTGCCGTAGCGCGCCGCCCGCCGACGCGTAGGGAAACCGCCGGCTACGGCCTCAAAAATTGGATCTACTTAATTTGGCCGAGGCTTTGGTGAAAAGTTTAGGCAGCCACAGCTCTATTGAAAGATTTCCACAATTGGCT
>CAZUNT010000114.1:18534-22518 GCA_964622215.1 uncultured Caldilineaceae bacterium | reverse complement strand
CCACCGGCCCTTGCGGGAGACAGCACCTAACCCATCTAATGGTATGTAAGCGGAACGTGGGGCAACCAACTTCTTTTCAGCCGTTGGTTTGCCTAAACCACAAATATCTCTGGTTAATGTCACAGATTAGGGAACCGTCCCCTTTTTTGCCAATTTCAGCGGTTATTTTTCAAGACGGATTTTGAGAAAGAAAATAAACAATTAAAGTTAATATGATAAATATTGTAACCAGGCATCCAAAACCTTGACCTTGTGCTTGTACCTGCTTAGATTTCTTAAGCTTATCCAACGACCTTTCTATACTATTGCATAATTGCTCAAATTTATACTTATCTTTTAATGTATTTCGTCCTTCTTCATGAACTATCTCATTCCTTATTTTATTCACTTCATGTAACTGTTGAAAGGTTTCGGGCGGTAACTTTCCCTTAACACTATTAGTTAATTCACCTAATCCTGTTCCTTTAGCATTAAGCTCTCGTTTCAAACGTCCCTCAAGAGTTTTACATCTTTTTACTACATACTCTATATCAGTATATAGCATGCGTTCTACACTCCTGTACAAAAATTCGTTTAGATTAACCTGGTTTAGGAATATATGCTATCAAATCTGAAAACTCCGCAGAAATATTTGAGTGGCTGAAAATTCGCTAAAATCCGCCATTTATACGGTTAAATTGCCCTGTTTATTGGCGAAATTTAGCTCAAGAAAGGTTACATAACGAGTTGTGCGGAGTTTTCAGTATCAAATATAGCTTCTGCTGACTATTAAAGGAGAGGATTCGGTAATTCACCAAAATTGCAGCATATCATCTATGGCAACCGAATGAATTCGGTCGCTGGCATGAAAAACCTGTTAGAAACAGGTTGATTTGGCTCAAATAACTGTTTCTAACGTTTCTCGTCTCAAACTGCGAATTCATTCGCAGACATTAAATTATCGAACGCTCTCTTAAGACTATAACCGATTGCACCGACGAAATCTAGTGATAAATGTCACAAATTTCTTTCTCGATTTATAAACCACGTTGTACAATTACTGCCGGCTTAATTGCAACCTAAATTCCTATTTATAGCCTGCCGTCCTTGTGGTAGAATCACCATAAATCTTGTTCCTTAATTCTTTACATCCACTCAGGAAAAACTGCATGCCCAACGAATGTATACTGGTTGTCGACGACTCCCTCCAGAATGTTGAATTTCTGGTTAACTATGTCCTGAAACCCAACGGTTATCAAGTGCTGGTGGCTCATGATGGCGAGCAGGGCCTCAAAACAGCGCTTGAGCAGCACCCGGACTTGATTTTGTTAGACATGAACATGCCCCGTATGGGCGGTATGGAGGTGTTGGAAGCTCTTAATGAGCATCAGGTTAACATCCCCGTCATCGTTATGACCTTCCACGGCTCCGAAACCCTGGCTGTGCAGTCCTTCCGCCTGGGGATTAAGGACTATGTGCTTAAGCCCTTCCAGATTACCGAGATGCTCCAGGCGATTGAACGCGCCCTGAGCGAGGCCCGGCTGCGCCGGGAGCGCGATGAATTAACCGAGCGCCTGCTAAAATCCAATCAACAACTTGAACAGCGCCTCAGAGAATTAAACACCCTCTTCGGTATCGGCAAATCGGTGACGGCTTTGCTGGACCAGGATAAACTCCTGGCCCGGCTGGTTGAAGCCGCCGTTTATTTGATTAACGCCGAGGAAGGTTCGTTGCTGTTGATTGACGATAGAACCAACGAATTGTATATGGTGGCCGCCCGGGGTATTGACGAGCGCGTAGCCCGCGCCTTCCGCCTGCGCGTCGATGACAGCCTGGCCGGCCAGGTGATTACCACCGGCCAGCCTTTAATCTTAACCGGGGCCGATCTGACCAAAATCAAAACCTCTTACCTGGTGCGCTCGGTGATGTATGTACCCCTCAAAATGAAAGGGCGGGTGGTTGGCGTCTTGAGCGTGGATAATCGCCAGCAGCAGCGAGACTTTACCAATCACGATTTGCGCCTTTTGTCGGCCCTGGCCGATTACGCGGCTATCTCGGTAGAAAACGCCAAGTTGTTCAATCAGGCTGAAAGTGAACGGGCCAAATTAGCCACCATTCTGAGCGAGATTGCCGAGCCGGTGGTGGTGATTGCCGGGCGGGATGATCGCGTGATCGTCGCCAACGCTGCCTTTCGCCGCACCTTTAACCTGGGCGCTGTCGTGGCCGAGGGTCGCCCTTTGAGCGAACTGATCGAGAATGAGGCTTTGTTCAAATTAATTGCCTCCGCCCCCGACACGGGCCAGAGTCATAAAAGCGAGATCCCGCTTGACGATAGCCGCACTTTTTACGCTACCCAGACCTCTATTCCCGAGGTGGGCCGCGCCGTGCTTATGCAGGATATTACCTATATCAAGGAGCTGGACACGCTGAAATCCGACTTTGTGGCCACCGTTTCTCATGATTTGCGCGCGCCGCTGACTCACATCAAAGCTTATGCCGAAATGCTGGAAGTGGCCGGCAAACTGACCGAAAAACAAGAAATGTTTGTGACCCGGATCATCAAAGGGACCGATCATATCGCCAACCTCATCACCGACCTGCTCGACCTGAGTAAAATTGAGGCGGGGATCGAGATGAATCTGGCTAACGTTGATCTGGCCGGCTTGGTGAAAAGTGTGGTGGCAGAGTTTCAAGAACAGGCCGCCATCAAACAGCAACAACTCATCTGCCACGTCCTCGACCAGCCGGCCCTGGTAGTGGGCAATGAGTTGCGTCTGAAGCAAGTCATCAGCAACCTGATTGACAATGCCCTCAAGTATACGCCGGCCGAAGGCCAAATCTTGACCGTAGTGCAGGTTGAAGAGGGCCAGGTGCTGGGCAAAGTGGAAGATAATGGCCTGGGTATTCCCCCGGCTGACCTGCCTTTTGTGTTTGATAAATTCTACCGGGTCAAAAATGAAGACCGGGCCGAAATTCAGGGCACCGGGCTGGGGCTGGCTATTTGTAAATCCATCGTCGAAAAATATGGCGGCTCGATTTGGGTCGAGAGCCAATACCACCAGGGCGCTACCTTTATTTTTACCTTACCTTTGAGCCGGTCTCCGCTTGAAGCTCCCCTCGCCCCCATGCTCGATATCGAGATTATGCCCAATTAGTTTTGTAAATTTTAGGCACAAGACCGCAGAGGTTTCAAAAACCTCTGCGGTCTACCTAAAATCTAGAACAGACTTACCGACGGGCACGCTTTTTCAGCAGTTCTCAACTGTGCTATACTTGGGGCAATGATAGCCACCTACTTTGTTCAAACTTGGCTCGCCGCCTCATGACCCAATCTCGCCTGACCGGTCTTTTGACCACAGCCGCCCTCGTCGCCCTGACCTGCCTGTTTTTCTGGAAAATCCTGCTGACCAATTTGATTTTGGCCGGCGTGGATGTCTTTCTCTACTTTTACCCCTACAAAGCCTACGCCGCCGAGGCGTTAAGGCAGGGACGATTACCCTTATGGAATCCGCACCTGTTTATGGGCGTGCCTTTGCTGGCCAACAGCCAGGCGGGGATATTTTATCCGCTGAACTGGCTGTTCCTCTGGCTCAATCCCCCCAAGCAGGTGGCCTGGTCTATCGGGCTGCATATCGCCCTGGCCGGGGTGTTGATGCTGGCCTACACCCGCCAATCGCTGCGATTAAGCCGGCCCGCCTCGGTCGTCGCCGCCATTCTCTTCGCTTTTGGCGGCTACCTGGGCGCGCAGGTTGAGCATATCAACCAACTCAACGCCGCTGCTTGGCTGCCGCTGCTTTTTCTTCTCTATGATTTTGGCCTGACCCGCACCCGGCGCTGGCTCTGGTTTCTGCTGCTGGCCCTGGTTATCGCCATCACCCTGCTGGCCGGACACGCCCAAACTGTTTTTATATCCCTCTTTGGATTGGGACTGTATGGCCTGTTTCGATTTACGATTTACGATTTACGATTTACGATTTACGATTTACGATTTACGATTTACGATTT
>CAZUNT010000114.1:11693-18434 GCA_964622215.1 uncultured Caldilineaceae bacterium | reverse complement strand
ACGACATCGTTTTACGATTTTTATTTCACGTTTCACCTATTACGTTTTACGCCTGACGTACTACTTGTTACCTCTCGCCGTCGCCTCCCTCCTGGCCGCGGCTCTGGCGGCGATGCAGTTGCTGCCCACCGCTGAATTATCTAGCTTGTCCATTCGCAGCGGCGGGCTGACTTTGCGTGAAGCCGTATCTTTTAGATTACAGCCAGGTATGCTGCCTTACGCCTTACTGCCGCCGCTGGGACTGGATTTATCCCAGGTGTTTGGCGAGGCGTTTGGAGAATGGGTAGCCTACATTGGGGTGAGTGGCCTGATTTTGGCGCTACTGGGGGGATGGTCCACTCTCTGGCGGCCTGAGAGTCGTTGCTACCTGGGGCTGACCGGCAGCGGCCTCCTCCTGAGCCTGGGCTGGCCCTATGGGATTCTCTACTACCTGGTTCCCGGCTTTGCCATGTTTCGCGTTCCGGCCCGCTGGCTGTTGCTGTATGCTTTTGGCGCGGCGATACTGGCGGGTTTTGGCCTGGAAACCTTATTAACGCCAGCCCAAACCCATCACCGCCTGGCCTCGACCTGGCGCTGGCTGCGGAATCGCCGGTGGCGATTGGCGTTGTTCCTCGGCCTGCCGGTCATATTCCTACTCGGCTTAATTGTCTGGCGAAGACCGCCCGTTATCACCCTGACGGCCTGGTTAGGGCTGGCTATCATTACCATCGGCCTTATTATTTACGATTTACGATTTACGATTTACGATTTACGACATCGTACCCTTGGGATATTTACGATTTACGACATCGTGCCCTCACCCATACTTATTCTTTTTATTATTCTAATCTCTGAACTCTTCCTGGCTGCCCAGAGCCTTAACTACAACCAGCCCACCGCCCCCCAAGCCTATGGCTCGTTGCGTAATGCTCCGGCTTTTCTGCTGGCTGCCGATCCACCAGCGGAATCTGCTCCGCCGGGTCGTTTCCTCAGCCTGTCCGGTATCACTTATGACCCAGGTGATCTACGTGACTTGCAGCAAATCTTTGCCGACAGCCTGTCAGAGAAGGCTCTCTATAACCTGGTGGTCGCGGCCAAAGAAAAAGAAGTTCTCTTCTTTAACCTGCCCCTGGTTTATGGCCTGCACAGCGTCGATGGTTACGATGGCGGCATCTTGCCCCTCAAACAATTTGTGACTCTGCAAAAACTCTTCTTGCCGCCTGACGCTCTTTCCATTGATGGCCGCTTACGTGAAAAGTTACGTTTTGTGCCGCCGGGCCGGCTGCTGTCGCTGCTCAATACCCGCTGGATCATCACCGACAAGCAGTTTGACGTCTGGATTGACCATATTTTTTATGATCTCCAATTTCCGGCGCGGCTGAGTCCCGGTCAGACTATTGCGGCTGTTAATGAAGCAGGGGGGCAGGGGGGCAGGGGAGCAGGGGGAACGGGAGAACAAAACGAAGTTTGGCCGGGGAGTGGTCAAACTATCCCTGATTTCCCGGCGACGGCCATTGGCCTGGTTTCGCACCTGGAAGGGGCGGCCGACCTGCCCGCCGGCACACCTGTAGCCGAAGTGCGGCTAAATTTTAGCGATGGCGGCAGCCAAACGCTGACCCTCACCGCCGGAACCGACACCGCCGAGGGTAACTATCCCGCCAAGGCGGCCCATCCCCAGGCCAAAATTGGCGTAGTCTGGCCCTACGAAGCCGCCGGGGTGGATTATGTCGCCGTCTACCCCCTGAGCCAAGCTCAGCTCTCACATCTTACATCCCACATCTCCCAAATTTCCGTCACCGCTACCCTGCCTGCCGGCCACTTTGTTCTGCGCGGGTTGAGTCTCATCCACCAACCCACCACCACCAGCCGCTCGGTTCTCCTGACCACCGAGGGCGATTACCGGCAAGTATATTCCGGGGATGTGAAAATTTACGAAAATCGAGCGGCGCTGCCGCGCGCTCATATCGTCCACCAAACGAAAGTGGTTGGCGACGACGACCAGGCGATTGCCACCCTGCAAGACCCTACCTTTGACCCGGCGACAGCGATGGTCCGTCTGCGGCAAGATGAGGAGCATACCGGCCCTATCATTGCCGGGCACATTTCGCCGGGCGATCAGGCCCAAATCATTTCTTACCAGCCGGAGCGGGTGGAGATTGCTGCTGCTCTTGACTCCCCCGGTTGGCTGGTTCTGACCGACACCTTTTACCCCGGTTGGCAGGTCGTTGTGGACGGCAATCCGGTCAAGATTTTGCCGGTGAACATTATGTTCCGGGCGGTAGAGCTGCCGGCAGGGGAGCATAGGGTGGTGTTTGAGTTTAAGCCGCGTTCATTACAGTTAGGAATAATCATCAGCGGGTTGGCGCTCATTGGAGTGTTGGTAGGACTGGTGCTGGCAGCCAGGACAGGCAGAGGCAATGAGGCTTAACATATCCAAGCCGGTCTGTTTTCTTTCGGCTTGACCCTAATCTGTGCTATAATTTCATTTTGGGTTTCGTAAGAATAAATCTGTAGCCAAACATCGGACCCATCATCAAAACTCCAGAAAAGTAAGAGGTAATAACCAATGGACGAACTGCGTGACCGACTTACCGATATGGCTAGCCGTATCGGTTCAATTATGGTGCGTCTTTGACATCGCTAATAAGGCGAAACAAATTGAAGTTTTAGAAAAAGAGTCAGGTGAACCGGATTTCTGGAACGACCAGCGGGAGGCGCAGGAAAAGATGCGCCGCCTGTCGGAGTTGCGGGAAGAGGTTGAAACCTGGCAGGGGTTGAATCGCCGGGTCAAGGAAACGCTTGACCTGCTCGAAATGGCGGTGGCCGAAGAGGCTGACTCCATGCTGGCCGAACTGACCCAGGAGACGGACTTGCTGACCGGCCAACTGGAAAAGCTGGAATTTCACCTGATTCTGTCGGGACCGCACGATAAGGACGGCGCTTTGCTCTCGATTCACGCCGGAGCCGGCGGCACCGAAAGCCAGGATTGGACCGAGATGCTGATGCGGATGTACCTGCGTTGGACCGAGGCCAGTGGCTATAAAGCTACCCTGGTGGACCAAACCGAGGGTGAAGAGGCGGGCCTCAAGAGTGTGACGCTGGAGGTCGAAGGGGAATACGCTTACGGTTATCTCAAAGCCGAGCGGGGGGTACATCGCCTGGTGCGCATATCACCTTTCGACGCCAACAGCCGCCGCCACACTTCGTTTGCCCTGGTCGAGGTTTTGCCCGACCTGGACACCGACATCGACATTGAAATCAGACCAGAAGATATCGAAATTGATGTCTACAAATCAGCCGGGGCGGGTGGGCAGAATGTGCAGAAAAACTCTACGGCTATTCGCCTCAAGCACCTGCCGACCGGAATTATTGTGACCTGTCAAAACGAGCGCAGTCAACTGCAAAACAAAGAGACGGCCATGCGTATCCTGCGCGGGCGGCTGTACGACATCGAGTTGAAAAAGCAGGAGGAGGAGCAAGCCCGCCTCAAAGGCAAGCACGTCGATGCCGGTTGGGGCAACCAGATCCGCTCCTATGTCCTGCACCCCTATAAGATGGTCAAAGACCACCGCACCAGTTACGAAGTCGGCAATGCCGAAGCCGTACTGGATGGGCGGCTGGATGGCTTCATCGAAGCTTATCTACGCCACACCATCGGAGAAAATGAAACGGCCTGATAAGGCAGGGATGGGAGAAGCGGGAGTTAAAGCTATTGAGCAGACGCCCGCTTGACCACAAATAAGGTCAGATCATCAGTCTGGGGTGCGCCGTCGGTGAAAGCATAAACGGCTTCGACGATAGCTTGCAGCATCTGGTCGGGGGTGGCCGCCGGATTGGCCGTAATCACCGCCCCCAGCCGGTCCTCGCCGAACAAGTGGTGGTTGGCGTCCATTGCCTCGGTTACGCCGTCGGTGTAGAAAACCAGCAAATCACCGGGCGCCAGGTTAAGCTCAAACTCGGCCAATTCGAGATCCTCAAAAATGCCCAAAACAGCGCCCCGGCCCATTAATTCCTGGCACCTACCTGTACTTGCTTGCAACCACAGGGGGCGATTATGACCGGCCAGGGTGTAGACCAGGCAGCCCGTCTGAGTATTCAACGCGGCGTAACAGGCAGTCAAAAAGAGTCTGGCCCGGCTGTCCTTCATAATCAATCGATTAGCCCGTAGCAGGACCTCGGCGGGGCGAAGGCCAGGGGACATGGCCTTAGTGCGAATGATGGATCGACTCAGAGCCATAAGCAGGGCCGCCGGTACGCCTTTATCGGCCACGTCGGCAATAACCATACCCAGCTCACCCGACTCACCCGGCAGCTCAAAGAAATCATAAAAATCCCCACCTACTTGCCGGGCAGGCTGGTAGTAGGCGGCAAACTCCCAACCCGGCACAACCGGCGGAGCTTCGGGCAGCAGGCTGAGCTGAATTTGGCGAGCTACGGCCATCTCCTCTTCCAGGCGCTGCCGTTTGATCTCTTCCTGATGCAACCGCGTTTTCTCAATAGCCATGGCGGCCTGGTTGGCCATCAGGCTGAGGAAGCGTACCTCATCCTCATTGAGCAAACGAGGCTGCCGGCTGTCAACCATCAACACGCCAATGGAACGTCCTTCGGCCACAAGCGGCACCAGAGCATGCCCCCGAAAACCTTCAGACTCCAGCCAACCGGCCGTCCAGGGGGTTGGATCATGGGCTTGAAGATCGGCGATGAGCAGCGGTTCCTGGGTTTGTATGACCAGCCCGGAGCCGCTGCGCTGGTCGGCGGGTACGCGGCGTTCGGCCACCACCGGGTCAACAGACCAACCGCTGGCGGCGTAAAAGGCCAGGCTGTTGGTCTTGTCGTCGGGCAGGAGCAAGGCGCAGGCATCGGCGTGGAGTAGTTGTTGGACCTCGGCGACCAGGTAGTTCATCAGGTCATCCATATTTGATTGGCTCAGAAGTTGTCTGGATAGGTCGAGTAAGGCGGCCTGTTCATGAATACGCTGCTTGCGGACCAACTCATAGAGTCTGGCTCGCTCCAGGGCAATGCCCATCTGGTTGCCGACATTGGTCAGCAAGGCCAGAGCTTCGGCGCTAAAATGAGTCCAATCCGGTCCGGCCACATTGAGGATACCCAAAATACGATCACCGGAATGGAGGGGGGCGGAAGCGTGCATAACCAGGCCGCGCCGGTCGCCGGGGGCATTATGCAGCCGGCTGCAATACACCTCGTTAAAAGCGCCGGGCAGCTTACCTTTTTGGCAGAGATTCTGGCAGTCGCAGTCGCCTTTCCAGGGGCGGGGTTTATCCAGGGCCAGGGCTGGAGGTAGGTTGTGGTGCGCCGCCAACACATAACCTTTGCCAAACCAGCGATTTTGGGCGGCCGGATCAACCAGGAAAATCCAGCCGGTTTCCAACCCCATAAGTTCTAGCAGCCGCACCAGGGCCGAGTTGAGAGCGCTGCGCACCTCCATGGTCTGGTTCAACGTTTCGGCGATTTTGTTGAGGGTCGTTAAGTTTTTGATTAAATCTGTGTCAGAAGACATTCAGTTGTCCTTAACTTTTTGTCGACATGAGCCATTATACCACAGCTACAAAGTTTTAAAGTAGAAAGCACCTTGATTTTAGCGATTAAGGTCTTGACTTTAGAACGTATGTTCTGGTATAATAAAACTACCTTAAATAAGCGAGGTAAGGGTCGTGGCGGTCAAAAGTTCGCGTAAGACCAAAGGGGTTCTTCAGAGTATAAGCGGGATTTTTAGCGGTCGTTTTACCCGGGCTGCTCTACCGATAGCGTTCAATTACCGGTCCGCGGCGGATATTTTGATACTGCCAACAGGATTTCGGGCGCTGGATAAGGCCCTGGGGGTGGGCGGGCTGCCCTGTGGTACAGTGATCGAATTGATGGGACCAGGGCCGCTCTCTACGAGTGGTGTCTTAGCCGTGGCGGCGGGAATCGCCGCTAAGGTGCAGCGTAAGCAGCAGATTGTCACCATCGTTGATTTGAGTCGTCATTTTGATCCCTGGCAGGCGGAACAGTGTGGTTTGATTGCGCCTCAACTATTGCTAACCCGGCCAGAGACAGTTTTTGACACCTTGACCACACTGGAGGGAGTCAGCCCCCAGGAGGGCCTGGTGATGATAGTGCTGGGGATTATCGGCGACTTGCTCGACCACGCGGAGCCAAGCATTTTAAAAACCCTGTTGGGACGTCTGCGCGGTATTGTCAGGCAATCTAATAGCACCTTTCTCTTTATTACTTCATCCCTCAGCGATGACCCGTTTGATCCGGCCAACTACCCGGCCGGATTTCCTCTCGATGAAGTGGCCGACATTCGTTTATGGATTCAGGCGGAAAGCTGGACGCACAAGGATGGCCTTATCACCGCTTACAAAGCCAGCTTGGCTGTCATCAAAAATCAGCTAGCCATTGCCGGTACAGGCGCCGATATTAGGGTTAATATGACCCGCTGAAAAGAAATCCGGGTCTTTGTCTCACCTATCCATCGTTTCCTCTTTTTTTGCTACCTTTTCCCACCATGTTATAATAGTTCTTTGCTTTGCACAGAAGTAAGGAAGGAATTCAATCAGCGTATGAAAAAATCGCGTCCCTTTCTGGCGGCGTTGATTCTGTTCGCCTTTATCTCTTTAGGATGTGGCCTGGTCGACCGGATTCGCTCCAGTGAGGCAGTAGCCCGTTTGACTTCCGGTTCCAACCAAGAAGAGGCTACTCGCCGGGGGGGGGGGGGGGGGGGGGGGGGGGGGGGGGGGGGGGGGGGGGGGGGCGGGG
>CAZUNT010000114.1:0-11683 GCA_964622215.1 uncultured Caldilineaceae bacterium | reverse complement strand
GCGCCACACCCCCCGCCCGACATTTACCCCTACGCCGGATTATACAGCCACACCCACCCATACCCCAACGCCGACGATTACACCCATTCCCACCGAAACGCCCACCCCCGTCGCCACTGACACACCGGTATCCACCGATACACCCACCCCGGAGCCGCCCACCAATACCCCTCGTCCGGTTCCGCCGACGGCAACATTTACCCCTGGACCGCCAACGGATACGCCCATGCCAGAGTATCCCTTTGTCATCGCCGAGCAGGGTAATCGAGAATTTCAGAAAACCAATTACCATGGTATTCTCATTATTGTGGCTGCCATCGATCAAAACGGTACTCCTGTTGGCGGCTTAAAATTGGTTGGCGATAGCACTACGGGCCTGCACGTCGAAAGTCCTCCCACTGATTGGAGCTACAGTGCAGCAAATTGTTTAAACTGCAATTACGTCAAACAGGGGAATGTTAAATTTGAGCCTGGGCAATTTATTGACGGCACCTGGAATATTTATCTGGCCGATAGTGGCGGGGCCCAACTTTCGCCCACGATACCGCTTTCATACTCTTCAGACCCGCAGCAGTGGGTTTGGGATTTCATTATCTTAAAAAAGAAATAGCCTGTTCTGTCTGAATGAGTATGCCATCAAAATTAATTAAACCAACCCGAAGAACTACTTCCCTTGTCGCGATTTTTGGACTGGTCGGTTTAAGCCTGAGTTTAGGGTGTTCGGTTGGTGCGTTGGTGGTGCAAGTAGGTACTCCAACCCCAACCCCACCTAAGACGCCGCAAGCAACTTTTACCATTACCCCGATTAGAACGGCCACTTTTACGCCCAGCCCAACCTGGACCGCAACAAATACCCCTCTCCCAACGCCGACATTCACGCCCAGCCCGACCCCGGTTCCACAGGATACGGCCCAGGTTAAGCCCGTTCAAGAAGCGCCCGCCCCGCCGCCGCCCGCCGAGCCTATGGTCACTCCTGCTCCGGCTGAACCGGCGGCGTCTCCTACGTCTGCTTTTCCTTTTGATGTCGTTTTCTACCAACACGATACCGGTTCGCCGGGCGAGACGCGCATTACCGGTTGGATCCGTCAAGATAGCGGGCCGGGTCAGTATAAAACCTTATCTAATTTTCAGATTAAAGCCATTGCCCCTGACGGGAATGTCTATCTGAGTGAGCCATCGGGAACCGGCACTGCCGATAGCACTGTCGCGGGGACGGGAGATAATCACCGCATGAACACCAAGCTGGAGATTAGACCTTATACGGCCGGGGTTTACAAGATTCAACTGGTTGAGGGTGGGGTTCCGGTATCGGCTGAAATTGAAATTAATATGGCTACCGAGCCTCGACAATATATCCACTTCGACTTCTTTAAGCCGAAGTAAGCTTTCAGGAGCAGCGTACTTCGCTGGGTTGGGGAGAAATAGGAATGATGACAGCTAAAAAATCCCAAGTAATAGTTTATGCTTTGCCGGTTATTCTGGCCCTGATTTCATTAGGGTGCGGTTTATCCAGTAGGTTGGGTGGATCGAGCGCCAACGCCCAGTTTGCGCCAACGCGTACGCCTATGCCCACGTTTACGCCTACGGCAGTTGGCGCTGCTTATGTTGAGGCGCCGACAGTTAGCGCCCCCCCCCCTGAGCAGCCTACAGTTCAGGTAGTCCAGCCCGAATCGGTGATCCCTTCTCCAACCCCTGAACCAACCGCTACTCCAGCCCCGAACAATAGTGTCACTATAACCGTGTTGCAGGATATGAATGTGCGTGGCGGCCCTGGAACCAACTACCCTATTGTTGGACCGGGACCGGCCGGAGAGTCGGCCAAGGTGATCGGGCGGAATGCCGATAGTTCGTGGCTGCAAATAGAATACCCTAGCCCCGACGGCACGGGCTGGGTTTACGCCAAGTTGGTGCAAATCAATGGCAGCCCTGAGGCTGTGGCTATTGCTCAGGCGCCTGCTCCTCCGGCTGCGCCGCCGCCTACCGCTGCACCCCCTGCCCAGACAGAGGAGCAGCCCGCAGAAGCAGCAGCGCCTGCTCCGAGTTATCAATTCACCCCCACCGGCTGGCACGCCTCTGAGAACGCGGCTATCTGCCACTTTAAAGGCCGCATCAAAGATGAAAGTGGAAACTTGGTGAATGGGTATAGTGTCTATGTCTCAAATGGTTCGTGGGGAACAATCTCTCACCCCACCGGCGCCAGCGTGTGGTATCCAGGTATAGGTGATGGCGAATGGAATGTTGCCGGTATTCAACTCAACAATTGTCCGGGCTGGTGGTGGATAACTGTGGTCAAGTATGAGTGTGACTTCAATGCCGGCTTTGACGCTCAGTGCAAGAATTTCACCCGTTTATCGGAAGATATTAAAGTTGAAGTTGTTTATCCTAAAGAGACGGTAATCAACGGCGACTGGACTTGCCACTGGGATTGTGACAAAGGGTTATATAAGGATGCCTATCGCCGTAAGTAGTTTTTGATTTTCCAGGGAGGTATACTTTTGTCAAAAAAGGCCCTCATTGTCGGAAGCGTTGGGTTGGTGTTGGCCCTGTTTTGTTGCGCTGCGGCTATTTTTATTGGCGCTCAACAGGTTGCCGGCCGGTTGAATGACCCGGCGTTTCTCTCTCTTCTTGAGGATGGATCGGTTACAGCAACCTTTACCCCCATCCCCCTCATCGAGCGTACCCCTGTGGCCTTACCTGATACACCCACACCTCCCGCGTCGCCCACCAGCCTGGTCCCGCCATCGCTAGCAACCACATCCCCCCCTAAACCAACTCCCGAAAGCGGCCAGGTCGGTCAAGCCAGCCCGCTTCAGCCTTCTACTGAGCAGATACTACTTGAGGCTACCATCCCCGAGCGTGACCAACGGTTGCTGGCGATGCGGCTAAAGCATGCCGGCCAGGAAGTGCCCGAAATTACTAAGAAAGAACCTATTCCTTACCAGTTGGGCGCTGCCGAAATGTTCTGGATCGTTGATAACAGCCAGTCCCCACCTCGCCAATTTCAGGCGGCCGCAACGCTTAAATACATTACTCCGCACTCTTACTGGTGGGTGGAAGATGGCTTCAGTGTGCCCGAAGCCGATCTACAACGCTCGGCTAATCAATTCGAGCACCAAACCTATCCCACCAATCGCGCTTTTTTTGGCAGTGAGTGGTCGCCGGGTGTGGACAGTGACGTCCGGGTGCATATTTTTATGGGTAACGTGCCCGGCGTGGCCGGTATGTTTTCCGCCTCCAATTCCTACTCTCATTTAGCTGAACCCTACAGCAATGAGCGGGAAATGTTTTATATCAACCTCGAAGCGATTTCACCCGGCAATATCTTTTTTGACAGCGTTCTGAGCCACGAGTTTCAACACATGATCCACTGGTATCAGGACCGCAATGAAAGTACCTGGGTTAACGAAGGGATGAGTGAACTGGCCCCCTTCATCAATGGCTATGGGGCGAGTAGTTTCATGGGAGTGTACCTGAGTGTGCCCGATACTCAACTCAACGGTTGGGCCGATACCCCTAACGAGGCTACGGCGAACTATGGCGGTAGTTTCCTCTTTATGGCTTACTTTCTGCAGCGTTATGGGGAGGAAATGACCCAGGCCGTCGTCTCCAACCCAAACAACGGTATCGCCGGCTTCAATGCTGTTTTAGCCGAGCATGGTTATGCCGAACGCTTTGACGACATTTTTGCCGATTTTCTGGCGGCTAACTATCTGAATGACCCGCAGGCAAACGAGGGGCGCTGGGGTTACGAGAATCTTTCGTTGGACCAGGCGGCGGTGAGCGAACACTACAGCATTTACCCTGCCGGAAATCAAACCACTGTTTATCAATACGGCGGTGACTACATCGAACTTAGCGGCAGTGGTGATGTGACCCTTGATTTTACCGGTTCCACTCAAGTCAAAGTTGTCGATAACCAGGCCCACAGCGGCCGCTATCAATGGTACAGCCATCGGGGCGACGACTCCAATATGCGCTTGACCCGCGCTTTTGATCTACGGCATGTGACCTCGGCCACGCTGAATTATTGGACCTGGTACGATATTGAAACAGATTGGGATTATGGTTATGTCGAAGTTTCAACTGACGGCGGCGAAACTTGGACGGTTTTACAAACAGCCCATAGCGCCACAACCAACCCCAGCGGCAATGCTTATGGCCCTGGCTACACCGGCGTATCGGGCGGTGGACCCACCTGGATTGAGGAAAGCCTGGATATTTCCAACTTCGCCGGTCAAGAGATTCTTCTCCGCTTCGAGTATGTAACCGATGACGCCGTTAATCGCCCCGGTTGGACCATAGACGATCTCACTATTCCTGAAATTGGTTACTCCGACGATGTCGAAGACGGTCTCAAGGGCTGGCAGGCCGAGGGCTTTGTCCGGATGGACAATATTTTGCCCCAACGATTCTTGGTGGAAGTGCTGGAAATTGGCGACCAGCTTAGGCTAGAGCGGATGCCCCTGGACGAGACCAATCACGGCGTCTTGACTGTGCCCGGGTTGGGCGCCACCGTAAATCGAGCCGTGTTGATTATTAGTGGTTTAACCTCGGTTACCAGCCAACCGGCCAGCTATGAGTATAAACTTACGCAGTAGTCAGCAACAATAGACCGTCGGCGGTCGCCAGGTTCATCATGCTCTCCATTCTGAATATCATCCTGAGTATTATCACTCCAATTTTTATCATCGTTGGCCTGGCCGTCTTACTTGGCCACACCTTCTCGCTCGATCCCCGGATTTTATCGCGGATCGTGTTCTACCTGTTCAGCCCTGCTCTGGCTTTCAAGAGTATGGTTCAATCAGATATCCAGGTTGGGGAGATTGGGCAAATCCTGGCCGCGGTGCTTTTGCTGTATCTGGTCATGGGCCTGATTAGCCTGGGGTTGTCACGGTTTTTTCACTTCGACCGTAAACTCGAAAGCGCCTTTATGCTCACCGTCGTGGTCATAAACGCCGGTAATTATGGCCTGCCTCTATGCGAGTTTGCTTTTGGAGCAGCAGGTTTGCAACGGGCGATTATTTTTTTTGTGGTGACGGCGCTACTATCCAATACCTTGGGGGTTTTTCTAGCCTCGCGGGGAGGGGCCTCGTCTGGGCGATCGCTTTTGAATATTTTGGTAGTGCCCATGCCTTATGCCACCATCCTGGGCCTCATCCTTAATTTTGGCCATATCCCCCTACCGCTGACCATTGAGCGCGCCCTGACCCTGCTGGGCGCAGCCGCCGTGCCGTGCATGCTGGTGGTGTTGGGGTTGCAATTGGCCTCCACACCGCTAAAAGGACAAATGGGACCGGTCTTCCTGGCGACGGCGGCCCGTTTAATGATCGCGCCGCTAGTTGCCTTTCCGTTGGTGGCTTTGCTGGGGATTACCGGGGTGGCGCGCCAGGTTGTGATTGTTCAGGCCAGCCTGCCCACTGCCGTCGTCAGCAGTGTGCTGGCTGCCGAATTTGGCAGCGATGTCGATTTTGCAGCGGCGGTGATTTTGGTCAGTACGCTGGCCAGCGTTGTCACCATAACTATTTTGTTGGCGCTGCTGATGTAGGAAGTATTTTTATCAAGGGGTACAGAGAGGTCCTCATCGCCTGATGGCTTAGGATGAAGATGAGAGTGGCCACATTTGAGAAACAATTCCGCCCCATATCTTATTTGACAAAACCAACCGGATTGTGATATTCTTCACAGCGAGAAGATCGAACCTGTTCACTTCTGCTTATGCTGTTGATTGCCACAGCATCATCGGCAGCATACTTCATCCCGGGCCCTCGTTCCTTTTAGCCGCCTATACAACTGAATAATTCAAGATTTTTCCCGTAGATCGTTCCAACTTGTCTTTACGACTTGTCCAGATGGTATTACCTGTTAATCTTTTTTCGACCAACTTACCGGCCAACTCCATTTGAAACGCCAACAGCTATCTTCTTCCTCAGGAAGAGGGGATAGCCGGTGGCGTTTTTTTGGTTTCCGGCCGAACCCAGACTGGACCAGGGAGGGTTGAGGATGTCACTGTTAGATCGGTTGATCAGATTAGTCATTATTGGGTCCCTTTTACTGACCTCGCTGCCGCCGGCGGCGTTGGCCGGCCCGGCCCGGCAGCCGCAGGCGCAAACCGAGGAGCCAACGGTTCCGCCAACCGAGCCGCCCACGGCCGAACCGACCGTCGAGGCGACCGCCGAGGCGACCGAACCGCCCACGGCCGAGGCGACCGAGGAGCCAACGGTTCCGCCGACCGAGCCGGCCACGGTCGAACCGACCGCTGAGGCGACCGAACCGCCTACCGCCGAACCGACCGAACCGGCGCTGCCGGCCACCGATACCCCCACCCCCCTGCCCACCGAAACCCCGACCCTGACCCCGACCGCCGTCTTGACCCTGACCCCCACCCTCACCCCCACCTCGATCCCTGAACCGCTGAACCTGGGCCTGAGCATGGCCGCCGAGCCGGCCTTCGTCAGCCCCGGCGACCTGGTGACCGTCACCCTGACCCTGTCCAATCCCGGCCTGCTCGCCGTGGAAAACCTGGTCATTAGCAGCACCCTGCCGGCCGGCCTGGGCTACGACACGCCCCTGGGCGCGGCCGCCCCAAGCTTCAACCCGATCCTGCACCTATTAACCTGGCAAGTCCCGGCGGAGCTGACCGGCCAGGCCGGCCTGGACCTGGGCTACGTGGGCCGGGTGGCGGCGGACGCGCCGGCCGGGGTCCTAAACCTGGTTGCCGAGATCAGCCAACCGGCGGTGGCGGAGCCGGGGTTAGCCCAGGCCGTCCTGCTCATCGCGGCCCCGGCGACGGCGACCCCAACCCCGGTGGTGGCCGGACCGCCGGCCGAGGTCCAACTGGGGATCGAGCCGCTGCCGGCGGCTGAGAGCGACCCGGCCGAGACCGAATCGTGGCTGGCAGTGGCGGTGGTCGACGCCGACGGGCTGGCCGTGGCCGATGGGACGGAAGTGAGATTGAATATCCAGGGCGGCCGGCTCGACCAAAGCGTGCTGCAGACCGAGGCGGGGGTAGTGACCACCCGGTTTACCGCGCCGTCCGACCAGGCGGTGACGATCACGGCCCAGGCGGAGAGCGTTCAGGACAGCCTGGGCTGGCGTGAGGGCGGAGTCCGCCACCCGCCGCGGCCGGAACTGGCCGCCAGGGAGCAGAGGTATGGGGCCGAAGTCCAGGCCATGCTCAAGGCCCGCAACGCCCTTGAAGTCGACGGCGACCGGCTGCTGGCCGACAATCCCGGCCGGCGGGTGGATTTCAGCCCGGCCGGGCTGACCTTCGAGTTGAAGCAGACCGACGACGACCTCAAGGGCGAAGCCCCGGACCTGGCCGCCGAGGAACGGCTGCGCCTGGGCTTCCGTTTGACCGGCCTGCGGGTGGGGTCGCAATCGCTCCTGGGCGGGTCCCTGGAGCGGGGGGCCAGCGACAACTGGGTCACCTATCAAACGCCGGGCGGCTCGTGGCAACTGGCCTACGAGGTGGGCGAGGGCAGCGTGGAGCAGTACTTCGTCTTTGACAAAGGGACGCCAACCGAGGGCGACCTGGTCATCGAAGGTGAGTTCGAGACCGACCTGCGGCCGGTACTGGTTTCGAACGAGGAGGGCCTCCGCTTTGAACCGGCCGGGCGCAAGGCAGGCCAGGACAACGCAGAGACGGCCCTGGCCTACGGCCCGGCCCTGGCGACCGACGCCCAGGGCCGGCGCCTGGCGGCCCAATTGGAGCTGCAAGGGAAGCGGCTGCGGGCCATCATCCCGGCGGCCTGGTTAGCCCAGGCCGAATTTCCGGTGATAGTCGACCCGGTCATCGGCCCGGCCGAGTTGGTCAGCGGCCTGAGCGGTGGGGTCAGCGAGCCGGCGGTGGCCTCCGCTGGCAGCAGTTTTCTGAGCGTGTGGAGCTGGCAGGGCGACCTCTACGGCCAGGTGGTAGACGGCGACGGGGAGCTGTCTGGGGAGTTGATGACCATCAGCCAGGCGGCCGGGGTGCAGCATTATCCCGAGGTCAGCTATAACCCGGTCAGCCAGGAGTACCTGGTCATCTGGGACGATCATCGTTATGGCGAGACCTATAACAGTATCCAGGGGCAGCGGTTCAACCGGGCCGGCCAGGCGGTCGGGGCTGAAATCGAGATATTACCGCCGGCCAGGTGGGCGGGCTACCCGGCGGCGGCCGTCTCCGACCCGGGGGATTACCTGGTCGTCTGGAAAGATCAATCCGGCAGTTCCCTCGATATCTACGGCCAGTTGTTAAACAGCAGCGGCGTTATCAGCGGCTCGAAGCTGACCTTGAGCAACGCCGGCGATACCCAAACCTATCCGGATGTGGCTTATGACAGCCAGGCGGACCTGTTCCAGGTGGTCTGGAGCGACCGGCGGGACGGCAGCAGCTATGACCTCTACGGGCAGCAGGTCACGGCCGGTGGGGTCATCTCCGGCAGCAACCAGCAGTTGGCGGGCAGCGGGGACAGCCAGCCTCTCTACCGGCCGGCCGCAGCCGGCAACGGGGCCGGCCAGTTCCTGGTCGGGTGGGAGCGGTCCGGCAGCAATTATGACATTCAGGCGGTGCGGGTAGCCGCCGGCCAGCCTGACGGGAGCGTCCTGGACATCGATACCGCCGGCGGGTCCGAGCGCCTCCCCGCTGTAACCGGGCTCGGCGACGGCAGATACCTGCTGCTGTGGCAGGATGATGGGGTCATCCAGGCCCAGGTCATTCCAGACAGCGGCTCACCCGGCGGCCGCCGCCGGTCAAAACGGTTACCTGGTGGCCTGGCGGGATAGCCGTAATGCCGCTTCGGGACCGGATATCTACGGCCAGTTACTCACCCCGAGTGGGACGCCGACCGGCAGCCTGATCGCCATCACGACCGCGGTCTATACTCAAACCAACCCAGCCGTGGCCTACAACAGCCGGCAAGACAACTATTTGGTGGTCTGGGATGATAACCGGTCGGGCAATTATGATATCTACGGCCAGGTTGTCCAGAGCGATGGGACGCCGGGCGGCGGCTTCAGCCTGGCTGTAAGCAGCAATCAGGAATATCCCGAGGTAACCTACAACCCGGATCAGAATACCTACCTGGTGGTTTGGGAGGATAACCGGAGCAGCAGCTACGACGACATCTACGGCCAGGTCATCAGCGCCGACGGCTCGCTGCTGGACAGCAGCTTTGTCATTGCCAACGCCGGCAATTATCAGCTTGATGCGGTGGTGGCCTACCAGCCGGCCAGCCAGGCTTACCTGGCGGCCTGGTGGGATAACCGCAGCGGCGACTACGACATCTACGGCCAGGTCATCAGTTCGACCGGGGTCCTATCCGGCAGCAACCTGGCCCTCTCGACGCCCGGCGGCACGAACAACGACCAGGAATTCCCCGATGTGGCGGCCATGACCGGGGCGAGCGAATTCCTGGTGACCTGGCATGACCGGCGGAATGGTTGGAGCCGGGATATTTACGGCCAGCGGGTCAGCGGGGCGGGCCTGCTGCTGGACGAGCCGGATACCACCACCGCCGCCGAAACCGTCCCGACGGTCAATATCCCCTTTGACGTCAGCAGCGCCTACACCGAGCGCCCGGCGGTGGGGTACAATTCGACCAGCCAGCACTACCTACTGGCCTGGAACAACCGCGATGATGGCGGAGTTTATACCCGCCGTTACAGCCCCACCGTCCCGCCCACCCCCACGGCCGGCTTTAGCGCGGCCCCGTTGAGTGGGGTCATCCCCCTGACCGTGACCTTTAGCGACACCTCCAGCGGGACGATTGCCGGCCGGACCTGGGACTTTGGCGATGGGATCACCACCACGGTCACCGGCGGCGCTCCCTTGAGCCACACCTACGTGGCCACCGGCGCCTTCACCGCCACCCTGACGATCAGCAATCCGGCCGGTTCGGCCGTGGCCGCCGCGCTCATCACCGTGACCGAGCAGACCACGCCCAGCCTATCGGCCGACTTCGAGGCCCTGGATTTGGGGACCGACCCCACCTTCTGGCTGGATCAGCTTTACGACACGACGGTCCGGGATGACTTTGAAACCCTCTGGACGGGAGAAACCCCTTCGTCAGGCTCAGGAGGCACCCGCGCCTTGGGCACGGTATACGCCCAGGACTATACCATCTACAGCCACTATGCCATTCCCGGCTGGGCGGCCTGGCAGAACTACGAGTATACGGGCCGGCTGAAATTGACCGACCTGGCCGGAGGCATCGGCTTATCGTTTTATGCCCGCTATCCGGCCGGGGAGCAGAAAACTTACGCCCTGCGCCGCTACGCCGAGACCGCCGAAAGCGAGAGCTTCCACCTGGCCGCCTTTGGGGCCGCGCTCAAGGGCGATACCCAACTGGAGGTCACCCCCCAGGCCAACACCTGGTATCGCTTCCGGGTGCAGGCGGTGACCCAGCCGGACCGGACGACCCTGCGGGTCAAGGTCTGGGCCGAGGGCCAGGCCGAGCCAACCCTGTGGCAAGCCGACGCCTACGACGACAGCGCCGGCCGCAGCAGCGCCGGGGCGGTGGGGCTGCGCACCTGGGGGCCGGGGGCCAAGTATTTCGACGACCTGGTGGTGACGCCCCTGGCCCGCCAGGCCGATTTCGGCGTTTCGGTCCGGTCGGGGCTGGCCCCCTTCAGCCCCACCTTCAGCGCCACCCCGTTAGGCCAGGTGTTGACCTACACCTGGGACTTTGGCGACCCTTCGCCAGGCTCAGGACTGGTCACCGCCAGCCCCACCATCAGCCACACCTACGCCGAGGCCGGCGCTTACTCGGTCAGCCTGACCGTGCAGGGGCCGGACGGCAGCGCTACCCTCACCCGGCCCGGTTACATCATGGCTACCACCTTAAACACCGGCCTGCGAGGTTATTGGAAGCTGGACGAACCGGACGGGCAACGCCTGGACGCCTCTCCCTCCGGCAACCACCTGACCGAGACCAATACGGTCAGTTCCACCCTGGGGCAGGTGGGTCAGGCGGCCGATTTCGAGCGTGGCAATGCCGAGTACCTGTCCATCGACCACAGCCTCCAAACCGGGCTGGCTATTACCGGCAGCCTGACCCTGGCCGGCTGGGTCAACCTGGAAAGCCTCAATCCCAACGAGTATATGGTCCCGGCGGCCAAGTATGAGTTTGGAACTAACAACCGGGCCTACCGCCTGGATATCCGGACCACCGGCCAGCCGGCTTTCATCGTCTCGCCCGACGGCACGACCAGCGACGATTATGGCATGGTCGCCACCACCCCCTTGACCGTCAATACCTGGTATTACCTGGCCGGGGTGTTCGATGCCCAGGCCAGGAGCCTGAACCTCTACCTGGATGGGACCCTGGTGGCCAGCAAAACGGTGGCCTACAACTCAATCTATGCCTCGACCGCGCCCTTTATGCTGGGGGCCAACCTGTCCAGCGGCAGTCTCACCCAGTACTTTGACGGCCGGCTGGACGAGTGGCGGGTGTACGACCGCGCCCTCAGCCAGGCCGAAATCCAGGCCTTGCAGGCGATCACTCCCCCGGCGGTGGCGTTTGAGGCCACGCCTCTGACCGGCGCGGCGCCTTTGAGCGTGACCTTTAGCAACGCCACCGGCGGCGCGGCCACCTATCTGTGGGATTTTGGGGATGGCCTGACTGCCACTCAAATCAATCCCACCCACCCCTATACCCAGGCCGGGGTGTACACGGTGACCCTGACGGCGGCCGGGCCGGGCGGC
>CAZUNT010000113.1:0-23055 GCA_964622215.1 uncultured Caldilineaceae bacterium | reverse complement strand
TTCACGTCTCCCAACCCTCGCAACACCTGCCCGTAAGCAGCCATCCGTTCCCGGCGCAGGGTGCGGCGGTGGCCAACCAGCCACTTGAGGCTTTCTTCAGTCCATTGGAAGGCAAAAGTGGCCCACAAAAAGAGGCGCAAACCCATCGCCCAGCCGGGGCCTAAATATTTGTGGGTGTAGCGCAGTTTGCTCCGCTGAAAGCGCAGGGTCCGGGCCGCGACGACCTGTTCGCTGGATTTGCCTTCGTAATGGATCACCTGGGCCGCAGGCAAATAGTGGGTTTCCCAGCCGGCCTGGGCGCTCCGCCGGCACCAATCCGTTTCTTCAAAATACATAAAAAAGGTCTCGTCAAGCGGGCCAACCTGAAGCCAGGCTTCTCGCCGGATCATAAGCGCCGCCCCAACCACCCAATCGACTCGCTGCGGCCGGTCGGCCGGCCGGTCAACCAGGTGGTATTGTTGGGCATAACGATTGCGGGGAAACCACTGCCCCAGCAGGGTGCTTTCCCAAAAAAGACTCCCCGGCGAGGGAAAACGCCGCCGCGAGGATTGCACCGCGCCGTCGGGCCAGAGCAGTTGTGGTCCCAGAGCGCCCACCGAGGGGTGAGCATCCATATATTCGACCAGCCGGGCCAACGTCTCGGCCAACACGACTGTATCCGGGTTGAGCAAAAAAATATAACGTCCCTGGGCCGCAGCCGCGCCGGTATTATTGCCTCCCGCATAGCCCAAATTCTGCTTGCCGGCGATCAGGCAAACCTGGGGGAATTCGGCCCGCACCATCTCCGGGCTGCCGTCGCTTGAGGCGCTGTCCACGACGATGATTTCCGTCGCCAGGTGGGGGGCTGACCGGCATGCCGCTTCCAGGGATAACAAACACTGGCGCAGCAGATCCTTGACATTCCAATTTACAATGACGATTGATATATCCATAGCCAAGTGTTGAATCAGTTAGGAGTGTACGCAGAGGCAGCTACTACCTTTGCAGTTTGGCTAAAGACACCCGGTTTCTATAGATTTTTAGCCCATTCTCTTCGGAAAATGAGCTTTACTTCAATGTGGAGAAACCGGGTGTCTGAAACAGAAATTCACACTAGAGGCAGTATTACACCCTAAAAATTAGGAGTATCTCCCACTTGGCGTGGGTAAAAAGCACAAGGAGTGCAGACTTCAGTCTGCTGCCAGCCTAAAAGCGGAATAAATTCCGCACTCCTTCCCGTCAGATGGGGAATACCCAAAATTCGCCGTGAATTAGCAAAAGTAAAAAATGATGGAACATGGATTTTCGCGGATCAAGTGGTACAGTTCAACTTATTAGTGAACAGGACAAAAACCAAAAATATCCGTGCGATCTGTGCAATCTGCGTCCTATTCAGCCTATCGCCCCGGCGTCAAGGCGCTGCCGGGCCAGTAAAATGGGGATGGCTCAAAAACCCCTGAAATTAGATTGACACTTTTTACCACAAAGACACAAAGGCACAAAGTTTTTTATTATTTTTCTCCGTGTCTTTGTGCCTTTGTGGTTAATTTTTGACCTCAGTTTCGAGAAGTGTCAATCTAACCTGAACCATGCCGAGTTTTTCGGGAACACTTTGTAGCCATCCAACAAACACATAATCTGAGACTATCTCCAGTTTTTATTCCAAAAGCCTGTCTGAAAAGTATGTTTATAAGGCTTTTCAGACAGCCTCTAAAAGCCGCAAACCTTCAAAACGCGCCTGCAAAATCGCTAAAATCCGACCAAAAACCCTTTCTTTAACCCCCCCACCGTCTACATGAACCACCCTGCCGCCCAGTACCCCCGGGATTTAATCAATCGCCTCGTCAAACCAGGTATAAGTTTCGCTAATTAGCCTTTTTCTAAACTCATACTTGGGGTCATTAGCATCCAAGCGGGCCAGCAGGACATCTCTGGAAACAGTCAGGTTAAAAATCAAATCAGGGCAGACCCGCCCCGGCGAGATAATCCGGCCATGTTGGCCCGCTCGAACCGGGTATAAATTTCGGCCAACATCCTGCACCTGGGCGGCCCTGGGGATCATCGTGCGTGAGAGCAGCGAACGATCAACCAGCAGCACACCCAAGTTTTTACCCGCTGTTTCCACCCATCTTGGCAGAACCCGCTCCCGCCAAACGATCAACTCCCTGGCCAGGCGGTAGGAGGTCAAATCCCAATCCTCATACCTGGCCCGCGAGGTGTGTATCCAGGTATTAACCTCCTGCCACCAGCTCGAAGGGGGGTTGCCGGGACTATCACCCGTTCCCGTCCGCGAACCGTCTCCCCGGATGATGACGGAGGGTATACCCCGCTCGGCCAACCACCGCTGCAGCAGGGCGCACTGCGTTCCCTTGCCCACCCGGTTGGGGCCTTCAAAACCGAGGGACAGAATAGATATGCTCATCGTCCAACTCGAAAGACAGGTGGGGGATACCGCCGCTATTTTCTCTAACGATACACTCATATACCTTAGCAAGCAACTTATTGGTCAATCGATGGGTCGCAAAATTCGAGGCGCTGGGCCAGCCGTTCAGAAAATCAAGCAGATGAACCTCCCTGGCCTTTTCATTGTGGCCCAGGCCAGGCCGGCCGTTCATTTGGCCCGGCGAGTGTTCGCCGAAGCAAAATTTCTCCAGCGGCTGGCCGCCAATCAGGCCGCTGTTGCGAAAAATATAGACCTCAAAATGGTCAATGTGCCCGGCCCCCTGCGTCTCCACATCTTTTTTGCCAACTTCGTAAGCCTGGTAGGAATGGACTTGCACATTCAGCAAATTCGCCACCTGAACGTTCAGGCTTTCGTGACGCACCCGGCCATTGCCTTTGTAAACATCTTCAGGGGTATCCTTCCAGGCCCGCCGGCAAAAGGAGTTTTGCTGCAAATTAATTGAGGCAGTTGTAACCGCCGCCTCCCCCCGTTTGAGTTGAGCCGAGATGAACACATCCAGTTCCCCCATCGTTTTGGTTTCTTCCAGCATAGCCGGATGAAAATAACCGGCAAATTTGTCCGTCTGGAAAAGCCTCTGGTAATCAGCAGCCGTCACTTGATGCAGAAAATCATAAGGCCGGAAACGTTTGACAAACAACTCCAGTCGGTCAGCTTTTTTATGCTCAAGCATGTCGTTCAGTTCGGCCAGCCAGGCAAAAAGGTCGATGAAGTGATAACCGGAGTGCATCAACTTACCATAGCCATACTTGTAAGGATGATGTTCCCGCCGGAACAGTTCGGGCGGCATGGCCCACATACCGTCGGCGTGGTAAATATTGAGGTAGGAAATGGGGATTTCGTACCGCTGCAAAAAATCACACAGATAGGACCGGATAAATTGATACCCCTGGTGGCTACGCCGCTGGCACTGCACAATCACATTCGAGCGCGATTTTTTTAATCGCTCCTCGATTTCCGTATAATCCGCCCAGACCTGTTCAGCCGCCGCCAGGCTGGTGGTCAAACCAACCGGGGCAGTAATGGGCTTATCCAGCAAAATATCCAGATTCTTTTCGATCGCCCACAACAGATAGGGTTTATGGGCCTTCGGCTCGGTTGAGATGATGATGCCGTGAACATCCCCCTGGGCTGTAACCTGGTCCAGAACCTCTAAAAGCTCCAGGCAAAACATGTCGCCGGTACGGCAGCTCTCGTCCAGAAAGAGGACCCGTTCAGGTTGGAGCGAACGATCCGCCAGGTAACGGCTAATCTTGTCAGCCTGGTCTTGCAGATCAATCACCAAGGGGATACTGAGCCGGTATTGCTGAGCATATTTTTCCAACAAAGGATAGTAAATGCGGCGGGCATGGGGGCCTAATCCGGCCAGGATAATTTTTTGGGGTAACATAGGCTAACTCACTGCAAATTTTTCACAATTATACCGCAGTAACGTTGCAAAAAACTTGCAGCCACAGCCGGGAGCGGTCGAGGGAGTGCAGAATTTATTCTGCTTCCTCTAAAAAGCGGAATAAATTCCGCACTCCAAAGGTATTTTCAACTCAAATAAAACACACCCGATGAAGCCGGGATTTTGAGGTTTTTTGTTACGACCTGTATCCCCTACGGAGTGTCAAAGTCACTTTGACACTCCGTAGTGACTATTTTTGAAGGTATTTAAATATCCCGTGCTACGGCATAATCGGCGATGCCGTACATAGCCTGGCGATAGGGATTGTTGGGCAAACGGTTCAGGTCGGTTTGAGCCTGGCGGGCAAAGCGACGCGCTTCCCCCATGGCCGCTTCGACACAGCCAGAGGCGCGGATTTGTTCCACCACAGCCAAAATTTCCTTATCACTGACCGGCTCACGGCGGACAGCTTTGAGAATAGTGGCATGGTTGGGTATCTTCTCGGCAAAAAGCATCACCGGCAAGGTAGCAATACCCTGCCGCAAATCATTGGCTACCGGCTTGCCCATCCGATCTTCATCGCCCCGGAAGTCCAGGATATCATCCACAATTTGAAAAGCTATGCCGAGGTGATATCCATAGTCACGCAGCGCCTGGATCTCGTTTTCCGGAGCGCCGCACAAAATACCACCTGTTTCTGTCCCGGCGGAAAAAAGCGAGGCCGTTTTGGCATAGATCCGCTGGTCATACTCCTCCCGGCTGGGTACGAGATTATGCCCATCATTGAAGAGTTGTTGTAATTCGCCGCCGACAATAGTCATCAGGGTTTGGGAAAAGATGCGCACAATCCGTATATTGTCCGTTTCAGCCGCTAACCCGGCCGACCGGGCGAAGAGATAATCGCCGGTCAGGATAGTAGCGCCAGGGGTCCAACTGGCGTTAAGCGTCGGCAGGCCCCGCCGGAACAGCGAATTGTCAATCAGGTCGTCATGAACCAACGTGGCCGTGTGCAGCAATTCGACGGCCGCAGCCAAAGCGTAGGATTTTTCTTTGTCCACCGGATAGAAATTCGCCGCCAAAAGCGTCAGCGTCGGGCGCAGACGCTTACCGCCGGCGCCCATCAGGTAATCAATGACAGCCTGCAAATCGCTATATCGCTCCGATACACCTGAACGCATTTTTTCTTCAACATGCTTTATATCTTCCGCTACCAGATCGAGCAGACTAACTGTTGGGGTCATGGGCCTTCCTTATGGCAATATATGTCCAATATTTTCAATATTTTCTGAAAGTTGTGTAGTTAATTCTATCACAAAGAGGAGGGGCTGTCAATAAAGGGAGACCCTAAAGGTTTTGAAAACCTTTAGGGTCTGTTACCAAAAAATTGGGACGCACCCTCAACAAAACAACAGCCCCAGAGGGTCAATCCGGCGACTATTTATACCGGAAGATTGAAGAAGGTGATCGTATTTTCTGTTAAGCGCCAACTCATTTCAGCCAGGGTCACTCCTCGCAAAGCAGCCACCCGTTCCGCCACCAGTCTGACATAAGCCGGTTCGTTTCGTTTACCCCGGAAAGGCTGAGGGGCGAGAAAGGGTGCATCCGTTTCGACGAGCAGCCGCTCCGGCGGCACGGCGGCGACGATTTCCGGCAGATTACGAGCATTTTTGAATGTAACCGGCCCGCTGATGCCAATGTAAAAACCCAGGGCGATGGCTTCCTGGGCCATGCTCATATCTCCAGAGAAGGAATGTAAAACCAGGCCGGGGTGATCCCGGTTAACGGCCCACGCTCGTAATACCTCCATCGTATCGGCTGCCGCCTCGCGTTGGTGAATGATAACCGGCTTACCGACCTCTTTGGCTAAGGCCAGTTGCCGCTCAAATACCCGGCGCTGCAGCGGGGGAGGGGCTTCATTCCAGTGGTAATCGAGGCCAATCTCGCCAATCGCGACAACTTTAGGCTGGCCGGCCAGGTTGCGGAGTTGGACCAGGGCTGTCTCATCAAAACCGGCCGCATCGTTGGGGTGAAAGCCGATAGCCGCATACAAATTGGGCGTTGCCTCGGCCAGGGCCATAACCTGCCGGCTATCTTCCAAATTCGTACTGGGATTGATAAGAGCGATTATTCCGGCTTCTTCAGCCCGCGCCAGTATCTCGGGCCGGTCGGCGTCGAAAGCATTAAAGTTGAGGTGACAGTGGGAGTCAATGAGCATAATAACAAAAGTATACCAAAGGCAAATATGCGGAGCAAATAAAAGGTCAACTAAGCATCGTTTACCATAAATTTTTATCATTGGACTCTTTTCCGGCTATCATTTATAATAAATAAGCAGGTTAAGAGGCTATTATTCCCCCATTTATCGTCAAATAAACTTTCAAAGAGAGTAATCCTGGATGTCGACTGAAAACGAGACATTTATCATTAATCCCTACATTGCCGGATCGCCGGTGAAAGATTCGGCCATGTTCTTTGGCCGGGAGGATGTATACGCCTGGCTGCGGCAGCACTTGCGCGGCGCTTACCAACACAATGCTATTGTGTTGTATGGCGAGCGGCGCAGCGGCAAGACTTCCATCTTGTACCAGATGAAAGACCGGCTGGGCGACGCTCACTACATCCCGGTGCTGCTGGATTTGCAGGGGATGGGGCTAGAGGGGATCGACGGGTTTTTATGGGAGGTGGCCCGCAAAATTGTGCTGGCCCTGCGCGGGGTCGAGGGCATCCCTCCTCTGGAGCGACCGGCGCGGCGGGATTTTGAGCAAAACCCGCGCGATCAGTTTGAAGATGTCTTCTTGCCTGCCATAACCGCGACCCTGGGCGATCGCTCGCTGTTACTGATGTTTGACGAGGCCAACCGGTTGAACGAAAAAGTTGAAGCAGGCGATTTGCCGCCCGATGTTTTTGATTATTTGCGGGCGTTGATTCAGCAAGCCAGACCCCTGAATTTCCTCTTTTCGCTGGGCAATCGCCTTGAAGCCGCTTCCAGAGGCTCTTCGCAACTGTTTAACCTGGCTGTCTATCGAAAAATCAGCTTTCTGGATCAGGATTTTGCCGAAGACCTGATTACCCGGCCCATCGCCAAGCACTACGGTTACACTCAGCCGGCCATCGAGCGAATTTATCAACTGACCTCCGGCCAGCCTTACTATACCCAACTGCTATGCCACAACTTATTCACCCGCTGGGCCAAGGACAAACCGGCCAAGTTAGACGTGACCGATGTCGAAGCCGTCATCCCCGATGTGATCGAGCAGGGTACGCCCAACTTCCAATTTGTGTGGGAAGACTCAACACCGGTGGAGCAGGCTATTTTAGCTGCTCTGGCCAACAGGATACCTCACTACAAGGCCGGGGTGATGCGCCGTAACCTGGACCGGGCGCTGCATAGAGCTAAATTATACCCTCCTCCGGGCGATGTGATCAATGGGCTGCGGCGGCTCTTCGAGCGTGATGTGATTAATGACCAGGAACCATATCACTTTCGGGTGACCCTGATGCAGCAGTGGATTGCCAAATACCGGCGGTTGGAGTGGGTGCGCGAGGAATTAGGCCCCATCGCCAAAAAATGGGAGCAACTCGAGGAGTTGCGCCGCCAAAAAGCGCCCGGCCCGATTGAGCGGGCCAGACGCTGGGCTGCCCCGGTGCTGGGCGTGGTCGTGATAGCTTTACTCGGCTTCACTTATTGGCTCACTCAAAATTCAACCGCCGAGATTCAAGCCGCCAGAGCTAAGGGGGCCACCGCCGCTGCTCAGTTTGAAGCTACCAGAGCCGCTTTCGACCGGCAGTTGGCCGAAAAACAGGCGGCGCTGGCCATAGCCAGCACCCGGGCGGCTGAGGCCGAAGCGAGCGGCAATCGTCTACAGGCCGCAGCAGCCCGGGCTACTGCCGCTGCTCAGGCCCTTGAAGTTCAACAATTACAGGTTGAAAATACCAGGGTCGCCGCCGAAGCGGCTACGGCTGTAGCTCAGGCAGCTCTCCCTACCGCCACCAACACCTCGCTGCCTACGGAGACTCCTACCCCTCTACCGCCGACTCTCCCCCCTCCGCCGCCGGCCACGCTGATCCTTCCCCTTTCGCCCACCGCTACACCACGCCCGGCCCTGGCTGCTTCGCTGCACGGAACCATTGCTTACCCAGCCTTCGACGGCCAAACCTATCACATTTACTTGGCCGATGTGACAAGCGGGGAATCCAGGCGCTATCGCTCCGAGGCCAGCCAGCCGGCCTTCAACGCCGACGGTTCGCGCCTGGCCTTTCAGTCCTGGTCGAGAAGTTCACGCGGCCTGATGACAGCCGGCAGCAGCGATGGTAATGCCTTTCTTATTACCAATTTCTTAGAAGATGAATACCCCACCTGGAATCCTGATGGCCGGACTATCTTATTTTTGACCCGCCGGAGCGGAGGCCGCGAGTCTCAACTCTGGTTGACGCCCTCTGACCAGGATTTCCAGGCGAATCTGGCCAAATTCACCGGTAAAGAGGGTGAATATCCTCATTGGGGGGCCAGTAATCAGATTGTCTTCAAAGGCTGGCACAGCACCGGCGCCGGTCTACGCCTGGCCTCGCCGGATCTTACAACTATTCAAGCGGTGACCTCTTCCGACCAGGATTTTGCTCCGGCTCTCTCCCCCGATGGCCGGCAAGTTATTTTTATGTCTCAACGGGATAACAATTGGGAAGTGTACCTGGTTAATGCGGATGGCTCTGATCTGAAGAGACTGACCAACGACCCCGCTATGGATGGGTTGCCCGCCTGGAGTCCCGATGGCCAGGCGATTGCCTATGCCAGCAACAGCGATGGGGTATGGGCCATCTGGACCACAAACGTCGATGGCAGCAGCCGGCAAAAATTATTGGCGATGGTCGGCCCGCCCGACGGTAGAGTATTCTTCGACCAGAACAATTCTCGGGGTTGGATTGAGGAGCGTATCAGTTGGGCGCCTTAACCCCAGGAGATAGTAGGAGTATCAGTAATGAGTAATATCAATCCTTTCAGCTACGGCAAGCCAATTGACGATCCGGTTCGCTTCATTGGTCGGAAGCGAGAAATCGAACAAATCTACAGCCGCTTGCTGTCGGCATTTGAGTCTAGCTCTATTGTGGGCGAACGGCGTTCGGGCAAAACCTCGCTGCTCAAAATTTTGCAGCATCCGGAGATACAAGCTCGTTTTGACCTTGACCCGGATAAGTACAAGTTTATCTACCAGGATTTTCTGTTTCTGGATGAGAAGACCACTCCAACCCGTTTCTGGCAGCGGGTGCTGAAATCCATCGGGCGGGCCGTGGCGGCTAATACTCAGGTTGTGACCGAAATCGACCTTGCCTTGAAAGTCGACACCATTGACAACTACGCTCTGGACGATATTTTTAGCCTGATTGACGAGGAACAGTTATATATTGTGCTGCTGTTGGATGAGTTTGAACAGGTTACCCGCAACAAAAATTTCGACAACGACTTTTTTGGCGGGCTGCGCGCCCTGGCCATTCATCACAACCTGGCCCTGGTTACCTCCAGCCGCCAAGACCTGGTGCAGTTGACCCACTCGGAACAGGTGAGGTCGTCGCCCTTTTTCAATATCTTTGCCACCATCAACTTGCGCAATTTTTCCGAACAGAGCGCTACGGAACTGATCGACAAATACTTGAAAGACAGCGGCGTCAAATTCCTATTAAGTGAATTGAATATTATTTTTGCCATTGCCGGTTATAATCCCTACTTTTTGCAGATGGCTTGCCATCACCTTTTTGCCTCCTACCAGGAGAACCTGGATGAGGTAGCCCGTCGCCGCTACCTGGTCGGCGAGGCCCGCCGCGAGGGGGAGGTTATCTTTCAAGATTTCTGGCAAAGCTCCACCCCTTCACAGCAAATCTTATTGATTATCCTGGCCTTGCGCGAGTTAGACCGTAAAACGGGTAAAAAGAAAAAAGATGACTCTTTGTCAGGCTTTGTGCCAACAGGGCGGGGCGAAGATACCTTAGCCGATATGGAACTTTTTTATGGGCGGGCCAGCCAGGTGATCGGCGACCTGGAAAATCGCGGCCTGGTGATTAAAAATCCCGAAACCGCCGCTTACCATCTCTTTTCAACCGAATTTAGCGAGTGGATTGCCGATGAGATTGTGGGAGATACCTCAGACCTACGGGCCTGGCGTGACTGGCAGAAAGATGAAACAATCGTAGGCACGCTGCCCGCCACCTTACGGGATATGCTGGCTCAAACTGTGGCCGGGCTTAACCCCAATTATCGCACCCTCCTGGGCAATTGGCTGCTGGAATCCAAGACGGCCTTGCCTTCAATGCGCTTGATCCAAACCTTCGTCAACCGGTACGAGCATTACAAGGAGACTCGAACCGAGCGCGACGCCGCCTCAACCATGGCCATCGATGATGCACCGGTCGGCGACACGCCCAAGTTGTTTGCCCTGGTAAATCAGCGGTTGGGTGAACGCCAGCGCGGCGTCTTTTCGATCCCTCCCAAGCCGCCGGCCGAGGCTTCCGACGAATCGCTGGACCAGGAATATCAAGAGGTGCAAGTTGCCGGCCTCAAGCGCCAATTGATTGACCATACCAAAAATTTGAACAAGCTGAGAGATCAGGCTGCCCTACACGGAATCAATGTGCCGTTGAACCTGCAAAATGAGATCGAAAAAACAGAAGAAATGATTACCGAAATAAAAGAGCAATTAGCTATGTTAGAGGGAAACGCGTAGAGTGGAACAGAGACCCGTTTTCTCGCGCGATGGAAAACGGGTCTACTTTTTGATAACAACAAGGGGGACAAACATTTCCTCCCGGCTCACTCCCCCGTGATAGCCAATGTGGAAATGTTCAGGCTCGCCCAAAATAAAATCTTTGATGACATAATTCTCTTTCATAATTAAAACATAATCACCCACTCGCTCGAACAACTTGGGATTAGGCTCAAAAAGGCCAAAATAGTGGTTAGCGATTAACGTTTCACTCCTAAACATCTCGCAACTAGGCCCCAAAGACTCGGTCACATAGGTTTCAAACTGGGCCGCTTTGGCCGGGCGAACATAACAGTAGGCGGTCCTCGGCTCGCCGCAGAGAGGCAAAGTCAATGTTTCCTGCAAGCGAGGGTGGTTTTTTAGTTCGATTGTTTTGGCCGGTTCAGTATCGATAAAGCCATGATCGGCGGTAATGATGAGGGTGGTGTCGCTGCCGGTGAGCGATTCCAAAAATGACGACAATCTCCTATCCAACATTTTGAAATGATCGGCCACCTGCCGGCTGTTATTTCCATACTTGTGCGACAAACTATCGAACTCAGGCCAGTAAGCATAGATATACTTTTGCCGGTCACTGGCCCGAATAATCTGCCTAATGGCTCTGAAGCAACTGCTCAGATGGTTATAAGGCATCATTTTGACTTTTGTACTTGTCGCCTGGTTGTAATCGGATTTGGTTAAGCCCTTGGGCATAACCATGTAAGATTTGGCCCGAATCTTACTAAAAAACGAGGGCTGGTGAAAAATCTTAGACGGTTTGATATTGGCCTGGCTGAAAGCCGAACCGCCACTTCTGGGCCGGTAGCGCAAAATAGCCGATACTGTGCCCAACTCTTTAAGATACATAAACCAGCCGGTAATGGCATGCTGCTGCGGAGCCACGCCCGTAGCAAAGGTGGTTACGCAGGCGGCGGTGGTCGAAGGAAACACAGAGGTCATCTTATCCCGCAGGTGCTCACCCAGATAACTATTTTGCCGATAACGGTTTAAATACTCATAGCCCAGCCCGTCAAGTACCAACAGCACGATATTGGTTGAGGGAGATAACTCAGCCGGCGGCAGGGCCGGCAGGGGTTGATAACGCGGCGTGTCTCCCAAAGCGGTGGAAATAGAACTCATCAAATTGACGATGCTGCCATCGTGGTAATTGGGTAAGTACATCATTGAGTCTCTTCTCCTAATGAGGTGTAATTATCTTTTGTTTGCAGCCCAATCAGTTCCGTGATACCATATAATAAACTGTAGTTATGATGCTGGCCCCTTTAGAGGAGTCGTCACGAGCCTACGGCACACCATCAAGAATGAAAATGTCTTGCGGCGGTCTGCCGTCAGCCGGCGGCGGTCTATTTACGAAGGAGGCAAACAATGATTATAACCCGGGACGAGATTGAAACACAGGAAGCGGAACGATTGGCCCCCTATGCTATGTGCAGCCGCGACTCCAGAGGACGGGCTTTTCCCGAAGACGAGCACCCTTACCGGACGGCTTTTCAGCGAGACCGCGACCGGATCATTCATACCACCGCCTTTCGCCGCCTGGAGTACAAAACCCAGGTTTTCTTAACCACCGAGGGCGATTATTATCGCACCCGGCTCACCCATACCATCGAGGTGGCCCAAATTGGGCGCACCATTGCCCGCGCCTTGCAGGTCAACGAGGATATGACCGAGGCTATTTGCCTGGCCCATGACCTGGGACACGGCCCTTTTGGCCACAGCGGTGAGGCCGCTCTGAACGGTCTTATGGCCGAGCACGGTGGTTTTGATCACAATTACCAAAGCTTTCGTATTGTCGAAAAGCTAGAAAATCGCTTTCCCGATTTTAAGGGCCTCAACCTGACCTGGGAGGTACGCGAGGGCATTCTAAAGCACGAAACAGAGTATGACCGGAGCACTGTGACCGATTTTGACCCCCACCTGCGGCCTACCCTGGAAGCCCAAATTGTTAACTATGCCGACGAAATTGCCTACACTACGGCTGACCTGGACGATGGTTTACGCTCCGGTATGGTTGTGCCGGAGCAGCTCGCCACTATTGAATTTTGGCGGCGAGTCATCGAAGAATTGGGCCTCAATCCTCGCCAGGGTTTCAACGATATGGACCGGCATCGTATCATCCGGCGCCTGGTGGGTAAAGAGGTTAGCGATGTGATTAACTCTACCCAGACCCAACTGGAAGCTAACCAGATCAAAAACGTTATAGATATTCGAAATTTGCCGGTTAAGCTGGCTACCCATTCCGAAGCAGTCAAACAGATGAATCGCCAACTTAAAGACTTTTTGTTCCAGAATCTCTACCAACATTGGCGGGTGATGCGTATGGATCGTAAGGCCCGGCGTTTTATTGCCGAACTATTTCAAGCCTACACCCAGTCGCCGGTAATTCTACCCAAAAACGTGCAGGAGATTGTGGATGAACGAGGTCTTTATCGCACTGTATGTGATTATATCGCCGGGATGACCGACCGCTACGCGCTGCAAGAGTATAACAAACTCTTCAACCCTATGGAACGGGTCTAAAATCAAAAAGAGCGATGGCCTTCCATCGCTCTTTTATATTTGTTGGCCAATCGGCCTGATTATCGATACTGCTCCGGTACATCCATCGTGCCGACCTTCAAATCCGCTCCTTCCCTGACAAACACGGCCAAACTGAGCTTCAGCTTGTTAAAGTAAATATTCCCGCCGGGAGGGCCATATTCCATCTCTTCAACTTTAGCTTCGACGCGCATGGCCGAGGTTTCCAGGATGAACTTCTTGCCGGGTTCGGCTAAAATCGCTTCAGCCTGGGGGTTGGCCTCTATCTTGGATCGGATGGCGGGATCGTTGTAAGCATGTTCACTCATCACTACCCGAGACAGGGTGGTAATGTCTGTTTTATCAAACAGCCCCACATCAAAAGCCATCACCTGCTTGGGGCTGGCGCCGGGTACGGTTTCCAAAATACCCATCCCGCTCTCGCCCAGAAACGTCCCGTCATCTGTTTCGATGGTGAAGAACTCGTCGTAGTTATCCTGCCCCAGCGTATAGGTTCCGGCCCAGCGTTTGATTGGGGCCGGCCCTTCACCTTCCCAGGCAATAGGCGCCGCCTTGCGGGTAGAGCGTTGCCGCTGCCAGCGGCCCAGTAGCAACACAATCGCTGCCAGAACCAGGCCAACTAAAAGACAGGTACCCAGAACATTGAACCAGGGGAACCCCCCACCTGCTGCGGGGGGAGCGGTAGGAGCGGCAGCCGTTGGTTGTTGAGTGCCTGGGCTTGCCTGAGCAGGGGCTTCCTGCGGCACCACCCCTAATACCTGACCGTAAGCATTAATAGCCTGCAACCGGGCGCTGTCGCCCTGGGCGGCGGTCGCCAATTGCCCCATTTCCGCGGAGATAACATTCGAATCCCAATTTTCGGCCTGTTTTAGATTTACCGCCAGCTCGTTAACTGCTTGCGCTTCGGGGCCGCGTCCGGCGGTTGAATAAGCGGCCGACCATTGACCGAGGGCACGGATTTTGGTGGCCGGATCAAACGATTGGAGACGTTTCTGCGCCAGGGATAGGTCGCGATTGACCGCATAAGAGTCAACAACCATGGCGATATAATGATCCTGGTAATTATTGGTCAACTCATTGGGGCGCGCGCCCCCCGCATAAGTGGCCGGGTCTATACGCCAGGCATAAATAAGACCAAGCACCAGACCAAGAATACCGCCTAAAACAAGACCGGCTAAAACACCAACGATTAGCGTCCGTTGAACTGCATTAATTGAGGGTCGTGTCGATTCGCTCATAGAACTCTCTCCTCACTTGGGGGCATAGGGGCTAACCTTAAAAGGACCTTATGTATAGTATATTACCATACTTGAGAGTTTGTGTCCAGAAAATACCGTCGTTTTTTGAACTGGCCGGACAACATAAACCGATGGGTGAACATCCCCCTGATCCGACTCACCCCGCGTGACTGGAATCCTTTTCTATCAGTTTAGACAGGTCTCATTCGGAAACAACTGAACGGTTTTTTGGACCTGTCCTTGCATTGCCCCTATCAATCACATATTTTCCTGTCTCTACCTTTATCTTGTCGTTATCGACCGATCAACCAACCCATTGATCTACAGGCACAGATGGAGCGACCCGGCCAATATTCACCGTCACGCTGGTTATATCTTCCTCGGCCAGCAAGCGCCTGGCGAAGAGAATTTCCAGGCCCAACGGCAGCCCATCCTTGTCTACGTCGACGTAAACATACTTGCCGGCTTCAAGGGTATCGTCTACTTCGCCCTGCCGGAATTGAATGTAAAGAGCATCTGCCTGGGGATCGAAATTTATCTGCATTTTTTGCACTCCTTTTAGCTAGCCACGCCCTCGTGATCGCATCACCGTGTAAATTATCACTGTATCAGCGTCTGTTTCTTCGTACACTACCCGCACTTCATAGTTGTCGTATCGCCTGATGGCGATTTCCTCGCCATTATCACCGGGCAAGACGTCATCGGGCGACTCTATCGTCTCCTTTTTTGCGTAATCTCCTTCATTCATATGCTTGATTATAACATAAATCGGGCCGGCTGAACACCCACAACTAACCTCACCTACTTTCTGTAGCTACGTGAAGGAGAACAAGCAATATGGTTTCGATCCCGTCTTATTTGGTAATGACGAAAGAGGTCCACACTGCCGGCCCCTTTTTACCCTACTCACTTGGGCAGCGTGACATGGTTGATGTCCGCATTATGGTGAAGGGTTTAAGCAAATTTCAGATAAGCCGAGTTAGCCCCTATCTACGGTCACTCAAACGGATGCAGGTGCTTTCCATTGAGGCGGTGTTACATAAATTGCAGGATTACCAGCGGCAGCAGTTAGCGCTTAAACATGTCCAGCAAACCTTTCCCGAGAGATTCCAACAGTTATATGCTGGAAAAAACAGGGCGCAGCCTCTCTCTCTGCATGAAGAAACATGGTTGGATGTTTTACAAGAGTTTTTGAGGTGCATAGACAAGGCCGATCTTTTGCCTCTTGACCACGATATAATTGACGACGCTTACCGCCTCTGGCTGGAAACGCTGGAACCCGGTGATTTGGCCCCGCTGGCCCAATTTCTGACATTTATTGTCTTTCGTAACCCCCCCCACCTTTGGTGGGGCGTCCGGTAAAAGGTTCTACCGGGCTATTCAAACCTTCAAAACCTACTCCACCGACCAATGGGCGAGACTTCACAGGCAAGTCTAATGCGGGGACGGGTTTTGAAGCCACCCCTAGAAGGGGTGGTGATTCACTTTTAAAATCTGATGAGACACGTGCCCGCTGAGGATGGACAGACGTTAGACCAGTAACCGGCTCTTTGTTTCCCGACAGAGGTGACCAGTAGTTTCACCAAATAGATAGGTTGCTAGGATATTCCGGGTCTCAAGCCCGAACCTGCTGGCGGCCTATTTACTTATTGCTGGCAGATAGACTGCCGGGGCATCCACCGTCGTCGTGACAATGACGGAGTTGCTAGACGGGCTAAGCCTGCCCATGGCATCATAGGCAGCTATACTGACCTGCCACTGCCCGGCGGTTGGGATCAATAGCCAGGTGGCATTGGCCGGACCTAGATCGATCGTGAATGACGCGCCCCCGCCCACTCGAGTGTAGCTGATCCGGTAACCCCACAGGTCCGGCTCGCTGTTCTCATTCCAGCGCAGCGGCGCCAGCGGCCCTACCGCTGTCCCGGCGCTCAGACCGGTAGGTTGGGCAGGTGGATCATAAGCGATGTCACCCTGTGTCTGGATAAAACCGCCGTCGGTTGAAGGGTTGGTTAGACAATCCGCCCCGGCCCCAAACAGCACGGCGATAACGCCGGCATCAAACAAGTCGCGGGGATGGCGGAAGGCGTAGGCAGGGCGATTGTCCCGGTAGTGATCGCAGGTGTCGTTCAGGCTCATATTACCCGCCGGCACCTGCCACAGGATCAATCGTTTCCCCGCCGCGGCCGAGAGGGCATTCTCCCACAGCACGGCCCGTGAGACGCGGGGGACGGTGCGGTTGGTGTCGTCCCACCAGGTCCGCGGCGGCTGGCACTGCGGCTGGTCGGTGCAGCCCGAATCCCGGTCGCTCCACTCGACAAAGAATAGGTCGGCTTGAGTCCCTCCTATGGCGTTGATGAACGTGGCAGTTCGTTGGGCCAGCGAGGCCACCTGGTTGGCGGACACACTGTTGGGGTCAGAATTGGTAGCCCACATGCTGGCGTGAGGAGCGACCAGGGCGTTTGGCGCAGTCTGGTGGATCAAGTCCACCATCCGTTTGCCAAAGCCGGCCAGGTTGTTGGGATAGCCGGACACGTTGAGAGCCACCGGATAGTTGGTTGGGCTGTCAGGCTGAGCTACCTCCCGGCTGTAGTTGTACTGCTGCATAAAGCCATAGAAATCCGGCTCCAACTGAAAAATGACCGGCTTGGAGCCGCTGGCTTGTTGGGCGGCCCGCCGCAGACTGGCCAGATAATTGCTGACCGTAGTGGCGTTTTGCAGCTTGCTGGCGTAACAACTGGCGCTTTCGCCGCAGTCAGTGGGTACCCCCAACATCAGGTAGACCGAGATGACCGGGACGTAGTTTTTGTTCCAGGCCTGAGTGACAAAGCGGTTGACAAAGGTCGGTCCCCAACTTTCCCAGCCGTAAGTGATATATTGGTAAACGTAATCCCAGGGTACGCCGCTGTTGATTTGCCAATCCTGGCCGGGGGTTTCGCTCCACTCATTGGTGGCCCAGGCCGGACGGGCTGGCAGTCCGGCCGGCACGCTGCCGCCGGGCGAACTGAGCGCCACAAAAGCGCCCAAGGACAGGCTGGCGCTATGCCCGGCCTGGTCTTGAGCAGTGACTACCAACGTATACTCGCCTCGGGGCGTAGCCGGCGCCACCGTAAAGACCGCGCCGAATAACCCATCCCCGGCCGTGCCGTCGTTGCTGCGGCCATCGTCGCGCAGTGAGATATTGCCCCGCCCCAGGGCGCTGGCATTGAGGCTGACGCCGGTGATATCGGCCAAGCCTTGCGGATCGCCGACCTGCACCCGTGCCGCCACACCGGTTGTGCCATCGGCCAGGGCGGCGCTGCGGTGAAGCTGCCCGCTACTCAAGACCGGCCCGTCGGGGCTTTCATCACTGATCAGCGCAATATCGTCTATGTAAAATGTGGCTTGAGCGCCGCCGCTGCGATCTTGCCAGACCAGGCCGGTGAGGTCGGTATCGGCTGCGCCCAGGTTGGCCAGGGGGATCTGGATTTCGGTCCAGGTGTTGGCTGCCAGGGGGGCAACCTGGACTTCGGGGCCGTGACTGCCGCTGTCGCTGGCGCGTTCAGCATAAACCTGGAACTGCTGCCCACCTGTACTGCCGCCATGGGCAAAGAAACGCAGCTTGGTAAAGCCAAGGGTGGATTGTCCGGAGTGATGCAGGTATAGCCCCTGCCAGCCGCCGGTGTAAGTGACGGCGATGCTCTGGGTTCCGCCATGAACCGGTGTAGTTGCTTCCAGGTCGACTGAAGCCCACGACCAGTCTACCCAGCCAGCCGTCAGGGCTTCATCGTAAATGACCTGTGGCGCAGCCTGACTGGGGGCGGCGAGCAGAAGAAGGAACAGCAAGAGGGTCAAAAAACCAAAGCGGCGAAGGGTGCAAAGATGAGGCATAACGATCACTCCTGTTCATCGGGCTGAGGGAAGGCAAACCGGGTTAAACTAGTTTGACGGTTTAGCCGGCGCAGAAGTCAGGTTACTACCTGCCAACCTCTCTCATTGTTAGCCAATCTCAGGTAATTGTCACTAGGACAGCAGAACTACCCTATCAGTTGTGTGTCCGGTATGATCAGCCAGGGAATTACTTGAGGATAACAGATGGTAACCCAATCAGATAGCAGAATTATCCCGTCAGGGCTTCACTCGGTATAATTTGGCCGAGGAAAATCAGTTAAATCCCGCTCAATTCAGGAGGATAAGGTGCTTACTTTTCGTGATTTGCGCACCCTAGAAGATGTGGCCGAGTGGACCGCCGGTTTGTTGACCCGCTATCCGGAACGGGATGAGGTGATGCAGCACATCGCGGCTCAACTCAAGGCTTTGCCTTTTCCAGCATCGCAGGTAGTGGAACTCGGTCCCGGTTCCGGCTTACTGGCCGAGATGTTACTTCGTAACCTGCCAGAGATGAGCTATACCGGCCTCGACTCGTCGGAGCTGCTGCTGACCTTTGCCCAAACGAAATTGGCTCCCTTCGGCCAAAGAGCCAACTTGATCCGGGCTGACTTGAATACGGATGATTGGCTCGAACAACTCCCTGGCGAAATCCACGCCATCATTTCGCTGCAAGCAATGCATGACTTGGGAGATGAAAGCCACATCCATCGGATGTATGGCCTGGCTCGGCGGCTGCTGGTGCCGGGTGGCCTGCTGCTCAATGCCGATTTTGTCGTTCCGTCGGGGCAGGATGACCCCGAGCAGCCAGGGCGGCGAAGTATTCCCCGGCACCTGGAACTGCTGTGTGTGCAGGGCTTCGAGCGAGTAGCCTGCACCTTTGAAATCGGCCAGTTTGGCTGTTTGGTTGGTTTCGTCCCAGATCACCCAGCTTGAGAGGGTGGCTGGTGGCAGTCCTCGATGAACTTGAGCAAATGCCGGTGAAATTCGGCGGTGGCGCGCATGTAACAGGCGTGTCCGGCGTTCTCCAGGACGACCATTCGGGCGTTGGGCATCAACTGGCACAGCCGCTCGCCCTGTTCGACCGGAACGATCTGATCGTTGCTGCCCCAGATGGCTAGAGTGGGTAAGATGATCCCCTGTAGCTGTTTCTCGTAAGTAGGAATGCTGACCGGCGCGACCGGAACAAAGCCTTTCAATTTCTCGGGCTGTTGAGCCACTAGGGGCAGGCTGTAGCCGCCACTCATCGAAGGAGAGACGAGTACCGGTTGGATGAGGTTAAGCTGCGTCATTAGTTCGATCAGAAAATCCAATGGCTGGCCTGAAACCCGACTTGATTGGCCAAAGCCGAGCAGGTCGATGGCTACGGCCCGATACCCCTTTTCAGCCAGGAGCGTCAAAGTACCCAGGTCTTGCCAGGTTTGGGCGCTGAAGCTGGCTCCGTGCAGGAAGAGCACGGCTGGGGCGTCGAGCGGCCCAGCTTCGAGGTAATGGATGCGGGCTTGCTGGACGGTGACAAAGTTCGAAGCAATAGGTGTTTGTTCCATGTTTTCTCCCTCTACGCTTGAAATAACCTCAGCAGTGGATATTTACTGACAACCCTTTACACAGGCGCGATCATTTCCAGGTTGAGACCCTGATGACTGATCTGAAATCGTTCAGACCGGCGTAGGCTGATGAGGTGGGGAGTTAGGTCAAAGGGGAATATAGCGGAGGATTGGATGAGCTGGGGCAGGGGTAAATGCTGGTCATATTGGGCAGTCGCTTCACGGATACCCTGAATGGCACAGGCCATAAACCACAACGCCAGGATGGAATTGGCTGTTTGACGAAGAGATGCCGCTTGATAGATAGCACTTCGCCCTCCCTTGCGGTCGCCGTCGGGGATACGACCCTCAGACTCGGTTGGAATAATGACCTGCCAATCAGCGAAGGTCTGGATCATCCGGCTGATAGCTCGATCCAGTGTCGTCCGTTGGCCCCACCGTTCACGCATCCGCTGGCGGACCTGGACCGGCTCAAATTCAGCTTGTAGGCGGAGCAACTGACCTATAGTACTGGCAACGTCGTGGAAGAAAGGGTAGGCGACTAATGACATCCCCCAGTGCAGCCAGAGTCGTTCTGCCGGCAGAACGACCGGCAGCAGCGCCAGAGCTTCGCTTTGTATGGTTTGATATTCGGCCGGAATTCTCACCCACAGGCGGGTCAAAAGGACGACCGTATTGCGGCGGGCTGCGGGGCCGGGAACTTCAGCGGCCAGGTGGCTCATTAATTTTGTCCGAATTGCCGGCAAGTCCAGCCCGCTTTGCGCCAGGCCCGCCGTCAAATCAAGCCAGGGCAACTTCAATTCTCGATCAAAACCAATCGTTTGTTTATCCACTGCCGTCTTTCAGCCTTGCTTCCAAGCATCTTGATATGTATTTACCTGGGAAATAGGGTTATTTCGGCGACGAAAGTTCGTAACTCGACCTCATTTAGCTGATGAGGAAGCCAGCACAGAACACCTGTTCCCGGTCGCCTATTATATAACAGGCCAAACCTTCAGCCAAGTTTCCACCCTACCGAAACGAATCGGTGTTTTATCCTCTTGGTAATGAAAAGGCGTTCACGTTGCAGATCGGGTAATCTGGACGAAGGGTACGATAACCTCTTCCAGAGCAATACCTCCGTGACACACAGCCTGGGTGTTGGCGTCCAGAAAAGCGGCCAAGTTTGGCGCCAAAAGAACGCGCAACTGGGCCGGCAAGCCCAGGTTAGGCCATTCCAACGCCTCCGGGAACTGCTGCCGGGCCAGGTTCAAGAAGGCCGGGTCCGTGTAGAGACGCGCCCGCTGGCCCTTCGTCTCGGCCAGAACCCCTTCATTGGGCCGCCCAATCCCTCTGGCCCACACATTGCCGTGATCGGCCGTCAGAAAAACGGTAAAATCTTCAGCCAGTAATTTGACGATTAAATGGGTCAGATAAGGCTGGCGAGTCAGCCATAACTCAACTTGCTGGTGCATCCCGGCCGTACCCAGCTGCATGCCGTGGACAATATTATCAACCGTGTTGACTACCAGGCCCAGGACTTGGATGCGGGGACTCTCGATAAGCGCGAGGAGTTCCGGCTCCAAAACGGCCTCTCCAAACACCCCCTCACCTGCCGGTGGGCCAGAGGGGTTGAAATTATTACCCAGGTTGCGGGCATAACCAACGGCTGTGGACGGAAGTTGGTGTTCCTGCCAGAATCTCTGCCACCGTTTAGCTTCCTGGTTGGTGTTTTGCCACGAGTCGGGGAAGAGATAGGGTGGTTGGCCGGCAAAGATAGCCTGCCGGGCGATGGAAGTTAAGGTTGGGACCCAGGCAAAAAGACTGCTGGGGGTAATCGTCCACGGCTGGGACTGTTCGGCCCAGATTCGGTGAATGATCTGCCACTGGTCCAGGGCCAACCCATCCACCACGATGAGGGCGAGGCGTGGCTTACCTACCTGTTGGCGGTGAAAAGTAGCCATGTAACCGGGAATATGATGGCTCATCACCGGCCCGCTGTGAAACGGTTGATTGTGCAGAGTATGATAACGAGCCAGCAGCCAGGCTGCAAATTGGGACTCGACCTCGAGCTGAAGGCGGGCGAAGTCTTGTCGAGCGGACTCGACTAACCGGTCACTAGAACGGTGGCGCAATCCAACCAGTTCGGCCCACTGTTCAGCAAACTGAAGCCAGGCCTTGTGCAGGCTATTATTGGATGGGATACTATCTCGTAACAAAGTGAGCAAGTGCTCGAAACGCTGTCGTTCGGTTTCTGCTGGTGATTGAACGAGACCTATTTTGGCCCAGTCGGCGGTAATTTGCCAGCCCTCTGGCAGCGAGACCGGTTGAATCTTACCTTCCAGAAAAAGGCTCTGCAGATAACCTCGAACTTCCGGGTCATCCAGGGGGAGTACAGGTTGAGCTGTATAAGCCGAACCCGTTTCCTGTACGGTAAGCAGGTCTGCCGGCTGCTGAGCAGCCAGGAAGTTGACCCACTGGGTTTGCAGGAAATTAAAGAACTCGACCGAATGGCACAGGAGGGAGGTTAAGGGCCAGTTCGCCAGGCGGGGCTGGCGGGCCAGGTGAGCTAGCAGCACTTCATCCAAGCTGGCCGGGGGTATTTCGGCACGGGTATGGCGGGCGAGCAGCAGCTTGAGTAGGTCTAGCGGCGTGTGGATGAGTTCGGGAATCAGCCCAAAAACGTGTTTGAGCATAAAGAGTTTGGTGGCCTGGTCGCCCATCTCCGGGCCATGATAAGCTTGATAGGCGTCGTACAAAGGTTGGAAGTAGACCGGCGCTAAGGTTTTGACAACCGGGTAGCTCAGTTTGGAAAACAACTGGGGCAGGCTAAAGTGGAGGATGCGGCCCCTTTGGAGCAGGTCATAAGGCAAGGTCTGGAGTGACGTCTCTCCCGAGCGCAGAATGACGACCAAAGGGGTAGACCTTTCATCATCCCAATACTGCCGATAGTTGGCCTCGTAGGTATAACGAAACGTAATCCCATCATCAAAAGGCAGCAGATCAAAACCTCGCGCCCGGATGCCGGCCAGCAGTTCTTCTTCCAATAGCAACCCATCAGGATCGGCTACCAGAGTTAGGCGATGAGTGGGTTCAGTAAAATATTGGAGAATAGTATCACGCCAGTTCATAGTTCCGTTAATTGCATCCTAATCTCATCGGACAAATCAGCCGCTGTTAGCAAAATCAGGTGATTGCGAGCGCGGGAGCAGCCCACGTAAAGAAGGGTGGGCAGGTTCCATAGCTGGTCGTTGTCAATCTCAGTCAGGATGACCACCCGACTTTCCAGGCCTTTGAATTTATGGAC
>CAZUNT010000112.1:9121-23070 GCA_964622215.1 uncultured Caldilineaceae bacterium | reverse complement strand
TTGACCGGTATTTAACGAACTCCCTAGAAAATAGTAAACAGTAGTCAGTAGTCAGTAGTCAGAAAGTATTTTCATTATTGGTGGTGTGCGTTAGCTCGTGACGACTCCTAAGAAAATAGTCCTTGTGGAGTGCAGAATTAATTCTGCACTCCAGATTTTTACTCTTGGTGGCGTGTCGCTGGCTCGTGAACACTCCTAAGAGTGTGTTTCTTAATGACCAAACTGGGGAGAACTTTGGATCACGAGAGCCGCGAAAAGCGCGAAAATTCAACGCCCAACCGAGTCAAAACCGGTTAACCTTTCGCGGTTTTCGTTTTTTTCGCCTTTTCGTGGTCCAAACGCCTCCTCCAACCATTTAAGAAACACGTTCTAAGAAAAGTGAATGTGGGCTACCAACGTTTCTAATTCTTAGCGGCGGGTTGGCAGGTGGCCTGTAGATAAATAAAGTTTTCCCTGGGCGGCATCAATTCAACAATATCTACAATTTTATAGTCTTCTTGCCCCAGAACGAGCGCATCACCCACTTGAGGTTCTTGAATCAGATTTTGAATGCTGCCAATGTCGCGCCGTCCAGGGACAACGACACTCACTTTGTAGAGAGGAGTGAGCCACGGTACATTGAGTATTTCCAGATTGCGCTGCTCCAAAACAGTATCAAGATAGTAATTGACGAACATGATGATTCTCTCCTTTCTCTAAGACAAACTCGCTGGCTGTTACAGTAATTAGTAATACTATTTTATCATAAATGTGAGGGCTGTATGTTTAAGTTGCGTGAAGGTTGTGTTAATGTGTGTAAATAAAGCCCCTTGAGTTCCCCCAGTTCCTACAATACACCATTTGTTGTAGCAAATTTGACCCTAAAACTCAGCTTTTTATGGAAATAAACCCATCTTTGAGTTGATGCGCCGCAGGTGGAATAATGGTATCGTATTCCCATCTAACCCCATTTTCTTCTTGAAGAAAATGGGGTTTTGAAAGCCCAGGAGAAACTTATGAGTCAAGTTAATGCTCAATCACCTATTATTCAAGTCAATAACGTCGTCAAAAACTTCAAGGTTGGCGATGGCGAGGTCACCATTCTTAAAGGGATTTCTTTCGAGGTCAACCGGGGGGAATTTGTTTCTATCGTGGGACCGTCGGGTAACGGCAAATCAACGCTGCTCAATATGATTACCGGCATTGATCGCCCCAGTTCTGGCGAAATCATCGTCACCGGCCAGACTATCCACCGGATGAGTGAGAATGCCCTGGCGGGCTGGCGTGGTCAGAACGTCGGCATCATCTTCCAATTTTTCCAAATGCTGCCGGCCCTGAGCCTGGTGCAGAACGTTATCCTGCCTATGGATTTTGCTAACAAGTACACGCCTAAAGAGCGCCGGGAACGGGCTATGGGACTGCTGGAACTGGTTGGCCTGGCCGATCAGGCCGAGAAACTGCCCAGTATGGTTTCGGGTGGGCAGCAGCAGCGGGCCGCTATTGCCCGCGCCCTGGCTAACGACCCGGCCTTGTTGGTCGGCGATGAGCCAACCGGTAACCTGGACTCAGGCACGGCGAATGAAGTTTTTGACCTGTTTAGCCAACTGGTCGAACAGGGCAAAACGATGATTATGGTCACCCACGATAAAGAACTGGCCCAGCGCGTACCGCGCCGCATCGAGATCACCAACGGCCGTATCACTCGCGACGATTACCTGATGATTCTGCCGCAGCGGATCGCCGTGCCGGAGTTGGTCAGCGTAAAATAAAATGTATCCCGCCTGGCGTGTTGCGTATGTAAACAAATGGAACACGCCAGACGTTTAGCGTTACGGCAAATATGGTTCATCAATAAATCAGGGGGGAAATATGATGAACGTCATCTGGAACAAAATCTGGTCCGATTTATGGGGGCATAAGCTCCGCACGCTGCTGGCTGTGCTGAGTATCGCCGCCGGGGTTTTTGCCCTGGGGGCGATTTTTGGTATGATCGACCAGTTGGTTCCCAACCTTAACCGGGTGCAGGTCTCGATCCAGCCGGCCAACATTATGATGATGCTGCAAAACCGCATCGACCAGGACACCGCCGACCGGCTCAAGAATATCAAGGGTGTGGCCGGCCTGGAAGTGCTGAACGAGTTGCCCATCCGTTATCGTCTCCACCCCGGCCAGGAGTGGCAGCCCGGCGCGCTGACCATGCGCGCCGATTATGAGAAGCAAAAGTACAACCTGCTCCAATTGAAGGGAGGCGAGTGGCCCCACCGGAACAACATCGGCATTGACATGCGGGCTTTCGATTACCTGGGGTTGAAATATGGCGACAGCGTTATCTTTGAACTGGATGGTTCGGACCGGGCGCTGACCATCACCGGCAAAATCCGCCATCATTTTATAACCTCCCCTGATTTTGGCGACAACGCCCGTTTCTTTGTTGACGCCAGCGGGCTGGAGCGTTTTGGTATTCCCAACGGCGAGTTCAACCAATTGCTGGTGCGGGTTGAACCTTACAGTGAGGAGTTTGCCCGCCAGGTAGCCTCAGAGATCAAAGAACGGTTGAGTAAAGAGGGGGTGGGTATTGGCATAACCTACTACAACAAGCCGGATGAGCATTGGGCCAAACATTTTTTTGATGGTCTCAACCTGATTCTGCAACTGCTGGCCGTGGTGTCGCTGTTTATGAGCGTGGTGTTGGTCTATAACACCCTGTCGGCCCTCATCACCGAGCAAACCAACCAAATTGGGATTATGAAGGCGCTGGGCGGCCGCACCGGTACTATCGTCAAGATTTATCTGATCGGCGTGTTAGTTTATGGCCTGCTGGCGTTGCTGGTATCGCTGCCGTTGGGGGCGTGGGTAGCTTTTAACGCGGCTCGTTACTTTTTAAATATCTTCAACATTGACCATAGCACCTTCCAGTTGTCCAGCCGTGCTCTGCTGGTGCAGGCGGCAGCGGCGGTGGGTGTGCCGCTGGTGGCCGCCTTGATCCCGGTTTTCCGGGGGGCGTTCATCACCGTGCGCGAGGCGATTGCCAGTTACGGCCTCGGCGGTAATTTTGGCGCGAGTGGTCTTGACCGGCTGGTGGAACGACTGGGCCGGCGCTTTTTATCGGCGCCCGTAGCGATGGCTCTGAGCAATATGTTCCGGCGTAAGGGCCGCCTGGGCCTGACCCAACTGGTGCTCATCACCGCCGGCACGCTCTTTTTGATGGTGATGACCCTATCTAACTCGCTTACCCTGACGGTGGATAATGAATTGGCTCGGCGCGGTTACCAGTCAATGCTGGTTTTTGAGGACAACCAACGCCTTGATCGTATGGTCAAGATGGCCGAGTCGCTGCCGGGGGTGGAAAAAGCCGAAGGGCGTTTCACCCAATCGGTCTCATTGCTAAAAAGCGGCCAACGAACCAAAGAAGCAGGGGTGGGGGCCAGGTTAACCGGCGTTCCTACCGGCAGCGACATGTATCGCCCCTTGATCGTGGCCGGGCGGTGGTTACAGCCCGGCGATGACCGGGCCATTGTGCTCAACGCCGAAACTGCCGAAGATAATAACATCAGCCTGGGCGAAATGGTCACGCTGGATTTAGGTGATTTAGGCGACCAGCAGTGGCAAGTGGTTGGTTTTTACCGGATGGTGGCGGTGGTGCCGGTTCCCGATACCATCTATGCTCCGCAGGAAGCTATTTTTAGAGCCACGCCCAAGCATAATCTCGGCCGGCAACTGTTGGTGCGAACCGGTTCTTTGGACGCCGCCTCGACCGAGGCCATTACCCTCCAGCTCAAGGAGATGTTTGAGCGGCGTAATTGGGATGTCGACGACACCCAGACTATCTACGAAGACCGCACTTTTTTTGACAACTTCTTTGCCCAATATATTCCGATGCTCCTGGCCCTGGCCGTAATTATGGCCGTTGTCGGCGGGATTGGTTTGATGGGGGCGCTATCTATCAGCGTAACCGAACGGACCAAAGAAATTGGGGTCATGCGGGCTATTGGGGCCAAAACGCCGGTTATTATGGGCATGTTAATCCTGGAAGGTGTGTTACAGGGGGTGATTAGCTGGCTGGTGGCCGTGCCCCTCTCATTCGTACTGGGGCAGCCGTTGGCCGTTTTGATGGGGCAAGCGATGTTCAAAATTGCCCTGGATTACCAGTACAACCAAACGGCCATGGCCATCTGGCTGGGGCTGGTGGTGATTATTGCGGCCCTGGCCTCGCTGATGCCGGCCCGCACGGCCACCAGCATCAGTGTGCGCGAGAGCCTGGCCTATGCGTAGAATTACTCGGCACTAACACTCAAATTATTCGTCTTTGCTACAAATCTTTTATACAGCTTTGTCCAAAGGGTTGAATTAAAACTGGTTAAAATACCCCCTCCTCCAACAGCTACAATTAACAAATAAAGTCCCATTAACATACCTGAGATGACGGATAGAGTGGACCATTCATTGTGCATGAAGGCTCTTGCTGTCGGAATCCATACAATTAATGCCGGCATAGCCGCAGCAAAACCAAATATGCCACTGACCACCACCAGGATGAACCAGGTAAGCAACGTGTACCCAATATTCTTCCGGGTGATATACCAGCCTCGTTTAATACTATCAATCACCCCCAAATTCTCCAATACACAGCTACGGGCAGCGATTTTATTCAATAATCTTAAGGCCCAGCCCACGATACTACCAATACAGATCAGAGGGAAGAGGCAGGCAAAGGCACCCATAAAAACAGGTAGAATCGATGTAATTTTCTCTTCCATTTGTTCGGGTGATGGAAAATCGCCTGCTAATCCAGCTCGAAATATATCAAAGAATTGGGGGAAAAACCAGAGTGCTCCGATAAAAGCGGGTAAAAAGATAATCAGTTGAGGCAGGGCAAATAAAACAGCAAGCAAGAACAACTTTTTTACTTGATTTTTGCCTACGCCCCATCCGCTTCTTATCGTTGTTGTCCCCGTGTGGTCAATCTCGTCTACCATTCCGATGAGAGCACCTTGTGAGAGCCAGCCGATAAAAGTTGAGATAATCCACCACAATAAGGCAAGCAGACTAAAACCAATGAGGTAGGGAATTGGGTTCTCAAAAAAACTCTTGAGCAATGGATTGTCAAAAGGGTTGGGAAATTCGGGTGGATTAGCCCCGTCGGTTGGATAGGGATACCGCTCTTGATAGTTTACACTAAAGCCATACTCCCCCTGTCCGACCAAAGCTAGAATAATGCCAAATAGCCACAGTACTTTATGTTTCCAGAAGGTGTTGATTGAGTCTCTAATGATTTCACCATAATTCATAATGTAGTCCTTATTAAGTAGAGTGTACGAGAGGCCCGCCAATTAATAAGGTCCTAATGCAATCTCAGAGAACTTGTTCGGACCAGACCTGACAGGTTTCTGAAACCTGTCAGGTCTTATTCCCGAAAGACTTGTCTGATTCTGCACTAATGACTTAACTTGAACGTCCGCCAACCAACCCAACCCAGGATCAATAACAGCAGTACGGGCAGGATAAGGCCAGCCAGACCGGTAGAGTGTGAAGTGTGGCCCGTAACCGGCAGGGGCGAGATGGGCCTGGTTGGCGTGGGGGCCGAAGGTTCGGCCAAAGGGGGCGAAGAAGGAGGAGGGGGTGTTGTCGCCATGTCCTGAGATGGGGCGGCTGAAGCAGTGGACTGCGTAGAATCGATTTTCACCAATAAAGGGGTCTTTTGCTGGTCATAGCTGAAGGCCACCCGAATCTTAGCCTCATCCGGCTCAACCGAGAGGCTGCTGATTTCTTCCAGAGGCACATTGACGGTCATGCTGGCCGCAGGCTCCATAGCGCCCACCGCCAAACGTATCCGGTAAGGGCCGTAATCCGCTATTTCACCCTGGCTCGACGTGACCGCTGGAGATAACTGTTGATCCACCGGCGAGGTAATCTCCAGCATACCGCCGTTTATCTTCCCGGTCGTCTGGTTCTTGACCTCCAGGTATAGAACCTGGCTGGCCACATGGCCGGATAACAGGACCGGCAAGGCGGAGGGTTCTTGCCAATAGTAGCCCAGGTCTACTCGCAGGTCGGCCCCGTTGCCCACCTGTACCGGCCAGTCGAATACAACGGGGTAAGCTCCAGGCGGCAACTGCAAATTGACGACGCCCCGGCCTGCGCCCAGGCCGCTAAACTGGTAAAAGCCCCGGCTGTCGGTAAGCGTTTCGGCCTGCCAGCCGCCGCCGTCAAGGACCACTTTGACCCCGCTCACATAGGCGTAATCAGAATAGCTATACACAAAGCCCGATACTCGGCCGGTCTGTGGTAGGGTGGCCGAATCATGATTGCCATTACCCGTGTGATCTCCATTGCCGTCGCCGCCATTGCCGCCATTAGTCGAAGGAAGCGGGGGGCGTGGTTCCGGTTCTTGAGCCAGGGCGGAACCGGCCCCCAGCCAGGTTAGGCTGAGCAGCAGGCCCAGACAGACCAGGGTCAGGTTAGTTAAGTGGATTTTTTTCATCATAGGAACAACTCCCATTAATTGTCAATTGTCAATTATCAATTGTCAATCGTCAATTGATAATTGTCAACTGTTACGGTGCTTCATGACGATTTATGTCAACGTTCTGGCCGGGGGCGATCCGGCATAGGCTCGAACTCATTCTGGTCAAGGCCATTGACGGCGGCCCCGGTCACGACTACATCAGACCGGGTGAGCAGGTTATTCGTCTCGCTGCTTTCGAGGATAAAGCCCTGCGGCTTATTAGCTCCATCCCACGAGTCGACATAAACTCCCAACCGCTGCGTCCCACCCTGGTTAAAATAGCCGAGCCAGCGGGTCTGCGCCGAGACCAGATAGGGATCACCCGGCGCAGAGGTCAAGGTAACACTCTCACCAGGGGCCAGGGTTCGTCTCACCTGCCAGGCCAGGCCGTAACAAGAGGGGCAAACTTGACCCCACAGGTGGCCGGCCTCGGTTGGGAAGGCCGGCGGATTGATGTAGAAGTCAACCCAGAAGTTGGCCGGGGCAGTGGCTGTGCCGACATTTTGGACGACGACACTTAAGACGACCGGTGTATTCGGCCCCAGCCCGGTGGCCGGCTGCACCGTCAACTGGATGGGCCTTAAGTCGGGCAACGCGCCGGTACCGCCGCCGACGATGATGGGCAGATAGACCAGATGGGTGGAAGCCTCTACGGTAAAGGTAAACTCGACTGAAGGCACACTGGCGTTTCCGGCCTGATCATAGGCGCGCACCGTCCAGGTATAAACGCCGGGCGGCAGGGTTCCCGAAGGGGTAAAGCTGGAGGTGCTGCTGGTAAAGACGCCTACCCCGCTAATGGTGATGGTGTAAGTGACCGGCCCGGACAGGGCATCGGTCACATCCGACCAGTCAAAGGTAGGCTGATCGGTGACCGTCATCCCATTCGTCGGTGTAATCAGGGTGGGAGAGGCGGGCGGCGTGGTATCCACCGTTACCCGCCAGGAGTCGGTGTAACCCAGAGTCCGGCTGTAAGCATCCACGCTGCGCACCGTCCAGGTGTAGACGCCGTCGGCCAGCCCCGGCAAGAGATATGAAGTCGTCGGCGTGAGGACCTCATAGGTGGCGCCGCTAACCCACAGGGTATAGGTAACGGTATCAGCCGCAGGTGACCAGCTAAACGTCACCGCCGGATTATTCGTGTAGCTAAGATTAGCCGGACTCACCAACCTGGGCCGCGCCGGGGGTGTGGTATCTACAAAGGCAGTGTCGCTGGCGGCCACGACCGGACCGGCCGGAGGCACACCGGTAGCAACTGCTATGTTGGTAATGTCTGTCGCTCCGGCCTCCATCGTACAGTTGTAGGTGGACAGGCTTTCGGCCGTCAGGCCGGCCGTAATCACCCGGTTACAATCCGGAGCCAGGGCGTCGGTGACGGTGATGGGGGCCAGGGTAACATCGCCGGTGTTGCTGACGGTGATGGTGAAGGTCACGGTATCGCCGTTATTGGCCGCCTGGAAGTCCGGCGTTTTGAAAACAGCCAACGCCGGGGTGATGACCGTTACCGTCGCCAGGTTTGAAGTGGTAATGACGCTGTTGACCGGCGAGTCGCCGCTGGCCGTAGCGACGTTGGTAAATGCGACCGGCACATTGGACTGGGTGCAGGTATAGGGATAGGTCGCTCCGGCAGCCAGGGGGCCAATATTGCGGTTACAGGCCGGCACAGCGGTATCGTCAACCCGGATATTGGTTAGGGTAATATCGCCGCTGTTGGTGACGGTGATGGTAAAGACGGCCGAACTGCCGCTCTGAACCACCTGGGTGAGAGGCGTCTTGGCGATGGTCAGGGCCGGGGTGATGACATCCACAAAGGCGTCGTCGGCGGCAGAAATCTCCGTACTAATGGTGGTGCCACCCGTTACCACCGCTATGTTGGTCAAGTCAGCCGTGACTCCAGGTAAGGTACAGTAAATTTCCCGGGTAATACCCCGGAATAAGGGGAAGGGGTTATTGCTGTTGCAATACGGAGCCAACACATCCGTTACGGTGATGGGAGCCAGGGTGACATCACCGGTGTTGACGACGGTGATAGTAAAGGCTGCAGTGCCGCCGTATAGAACATATTGGCTATCTGGCGTTTTGGCGATACTAATGCCCGGCTCGGCCACGTTGACCGTGGCCGTGGCCGAAACGATAACCGGCCGTCCGGTCTCCGGCGTGCCGGTGGCCACGACCGTGTTGGTCAGATCGGCGGTCACGGCGCCGATGGGACATTCATAGCTCCGGCTAGTGCCTGAATAGACATCGGTAAAGTTTTGATTACAGGCAGGTTCCGCCTCATCGGTAATCTCAACGGTCGTCATCGTAACATCGCCGGTGTTGGTGACGATGATGGTGAAGGTAATTAGGCTGCCGCTTACGATATCCTGGCTGGCGGGCAGCTTGCTGATCTCCAGGTTCGGGCCAACCACGTTGACGCGAGCTTCGTCGTTAGCGGTCACATCGGGGCCGGCCGGCGGCGTGCCGGTGACGACGGCGGTGTTGGTGAAACTGTTGGTAGCACTTGGCTGGCTGCAGGTGTAGCTGGTGAACACCCCGGTGGCCAAAACGCCTATAGTCCGATTACAGTCAGAGGTCAAAGCATCGCCGACGACGACATTGTTCAGCGGCCCGTCGCCGGTGTTGCTGACGGTGATGGTGAAAGTAACCGGGTCGCCGCGTTGGGCGGTCTGGAGGTCAGGCGTCTTGGCGATAGTAATGGCCGGGCTGATGACATCCACAAAGGCGTCATCGCTGGCGCTCACGTCTGAGCCAAGGGGCGGCGTACCGGTGACGCTGGCCGTGTTGGTCAGATCGGCATTGACGGTTAAAGTACAGGTGTAACTATCACCTGTATTGGCGGCCAGGTCGCCCAAATTCCGGTCATCACAATTTGCCGCCTGATCGTCGTTGACGGTGACGTTGGTCAGGGTAATGTCGCCGGTGTTGCTGACGGTGATGGTAAAGGTGACGGTATCGCCGCTCAAGGCATATTGGACATCCGGCGTCTTGCCGATCTGGAGGGTGGGGTTGATGACATTCACAAAAGCGTCGTCGCTGGCGCTGACATCCGGCCCGGCCGGCGGCGCGCCGGTGACGGTGGCCGTGTTGGTCAGATCGGCCGTAGCGATCATGGTACAGGTGTAACTACTGGGCGGGCTACCGGCGGCCAGGGTCCCCACCGAGTGGTTACAGTCGGAGGCCTGGACGTCGCCGACCGTCACATTGGTCAGGGTGATGTCGCCGGTGTTGCTGACGGTGATAGTAAAGGTGACGGTATCGCCGCTCCGCGCCGGCTGGGTTTCAGGCGTCTTGTCGATGTCGAGGGCCGGGTTGATGACCGTAACCGTAGCCGTATCGGTGGCCGTTACGGGCTGGCTGCCCAGCACCCCCGTAGAGGTGGCGGTGGCGACGTTGGTAAAGCCGGCCGTGACGTTAGTTTCGGTACAGGTGTAACTTGTGGTCGCGCTGACGGCCAGGGTCCCCACCGTCGTACGTTCACAACCTGCCGCCGAGGGGTCGGTTATCGTGATCGGGTTCAAGGCGACATTGCCGGTGTTGACCAGGGTGAAGGTGAAAACGGCCGTGCCGCCCGGCTGGACCAGTTGTAAATCGGGTGTCTTGCTCAGGCTGAGGCCGGCCAGGGGCGTTTCGACCGTGACCGGAGCAGTAGCGCCGAGCGTAGTCTCGGTCAAATCATAGGTAGCCGTAACCAACGTGTTCGAGTAGACGCCCGCCGTAATCGGAACAGTTGCCGTAAACGAAACCGAGACGCTGCCGGCGGTCGTGCTCCAGGTACGGCCCGGCACGACCACACCGGTATTATAGGTAGCCGGGGTGAAGCCGGCCGCCAGGGTATCGGTCAGGCTGACCGTGGCCAGGCCGTTGCCGCTGTTGCTCAAGATGATGGTGTAGGTAACTATACCGCCCGGCCCGGTTTGGGTCGGCACGACTGTCTTTTGCAGGCTGATCACGTTTGTGGCCGTGACCGGCGTGGTCAGGAGACCAATCACTGGTGTGACAATATTAGAAACGCTTAGGCCATAACTATTGGTCAGCACCGTATTGGCCGCCAGCGGGCTGGTCACCCGGACGGTGACCGTCACCTGGGCCGATGCGCCGGGCCAGATCGACTGGGCCAGATTCCAGCGCACCGCATTAGGACCCGCAAGACTGGTGACGCCATCGGCAGGCGGCACGAAGCCCCAGACCAGGGGAACAACTTCGGGTGGTAAGGGGTCGGTAATCAGGGGGGTGAGAGCCGGGCCAAACGACTCAGCCTCGTTGGTTACGGTCAGCGTATAAGTCAGGATGTCGCCGGGCTGGACCGGGCTGTGGCTGGCCGCCTTGCTGATGGTTACGGTCACCGGGGCGGTCACGGTCACGGTCACCGGCGAACCGGCGGCCGGGTTAGGCGCGCCGCCGCCGCTGGCGCCGTAAGCCTGGTTGACAATGAGGGCGCCGTCGGTCAGCGGCCTGGTCACCGTAACCACATAGCTAAAGCTTAGGCTGCCATTGTTGCTGAGCACTGTTGTATTGGTGACCCACTGCACCGTCGAGCCAACCAGAACCCCGCCGCCGCTGGCGCTGACAAAATGGGTCTCATTGGGCAGCTCGTCGGTTACGGTAAAGCTGCCCTGGGAGTCGATGTCGCCCACGTTGGTCAGGGTGAGGGTGTAAGTGAGAAAATCGCCGGGCTGCACGGTGGGAGTGGGTGTGACCGTCTTGTCGATTTGCCAGTTGACCGAACGGACGTTAATCACATCGGTCACCATGCGGGTGAGACTGGTCAGGCTGGCGCTGGCGGTGATGACGGTTGTATTCGATTGGCCTGCCGACCCGGCCTGGTAGGTGACCACGACCGTCCGGCTGACCATGCTGGGCAAAGTGATGACATAAGGCAGCGATTGGCCAAAGTCAACAACCCAGGGTAGGGTGCTGGCGGCCGTGATGGTGACCGTCTCCGTTAACTCGCCGGTATTGGAAAGGATGTGGGTGACAACCACAGGCGCCCCGGCCATAGTGCTCGTGACCGTGTCGCTGTAGAAGAGCAGGCCCCGCACGACCATCCGCTCGTAGGCGCCCAGGTCATACAGCGCATCTTGCGGGCGAAGGGTGTTGGCGTAGTCAATGGGTAAACCTTGGCCGGTCTGTTCGAGCGCCGGGGAGCCGCGCTGCAGGTTCAAGTCCGGCGGGTCGTTGGTTGGGGCGACAAACATAGGATCGGCAAAAACGTTACCTGTGCCGGGTGGGGTAGCGCCAGCGCCGTCGACTGCGTAGTTAGTATCATTGCCATAATAGAGATTGTAACCGGTGGCCGGGTTTAGCGTGGCCGAACTTGACCGGTAAAGGGCGCTGCCGGTATGGGTAGCCACAATGGTATTGGTCACGGCAAAATTACCGCCATTGACATAGACTGCGCTGCCGCCGTTGGCGGCCTCATTATCGTAGAAGGTATCGTGCTGTAACCGGGCCGTGCCGGCGTTGATGTAGACGGCCCCGCCCCAGCCGGTGGTCTGGTTACGGTAGAGCAAACTGTTTTGCACCACCAGGTCGCCGCCGCCGTTGTACAGGCTGGCCCCCCGTTGGGCCGAGTTAGCCGTCAGGGCCAGCCCGCTGAGGGTCAGGTTGCCGCCTTCATTGTAAATTGCGCCGCCCTCAGCAGCTTGGCCGTTGACGATGGTCAGCCGGTCGACGGTGGCGGTTACGCCTTCGGTAACGAAGATACCCCGGCCTGCCCCGTTCAGGTTGAGGGTGGTGGTCTGGACCACGTGATTGGGCGGGTTTTCGTCCCAGCCGCCGGCTATGTCCTTTTCATAGCCCCCTTGCAGGGTGATGGACTTATCGATAAAGGCAATCTGGGTCAGTTCCTCGCCTTTATAGGTGGTGGTCAAAATGTCGCTGTAGACCTGGCTGTAAACACCCTGCTCGATTTTGATCAAATCGCCGGCCGCGGCCTGGTTAATGGCCTGCTGGATGGTCCGGCAGGGGGTGACCTCACCCTGAGTGCAGTTGTTGTCTTTATCTGTTGGGCCGTTCGGCTCAAACTTATCCAGCCCGTCGAGCGAAACGTGGCGCGTGCCGGTGGTGTAGCTGATGGCCGTCGTGTCGAGGGCCGCTTCGATCAAGGTTGGATCGCCCAGGGATTGGCCGGTGGCATTGGTCCGGCCCAGCAGCCCGCCCGCGGCCCGGCTGTCAACCGTCACCAGCATGGTGATCGGCGAGGATTGCAGCGGCCCCAGGGTGACGGTGAAGGTCGGGCCAAGAGGGTAAACAATCTCGCCCGAGGCATACAGCGGCGCGGCCGGATAGATGAGATAGGTATCGGTGAGATTGCCCAGGTTGGTGATGAGGTGGGTATAGGTAATGGTTTCGCCGGGCCGGGCCGCCCCGAACCGGTCGGGGGCGATGATAAATTTACGGCTTTGCAAAACCCGGGTGGTCGCCGGGCCGCTCCCCGCCGGGGTGGTCAGATTACAGCCCGAACCCTGGACAGATTGGAGGGACAGGGTGGTCACGTCGACTACGTCGGCAAATGTGCCGGGCGGGACGGTCACCCTGACCTCCATGATGACCGCCTGCCCCGGCCCCAAGGTAACGGTCGCTACGGTGTTGGTGATGATGGTTGGGTTGAACCCGCCGCTAATGCCCACAAACTGCTGGCCCCAGGGTTGGGTGCTGTTGATGGTGAGGGTGATGGTTTCGGTGTAACCGGTCCCCGGGTCTAATTCTAGATGGTCGGTTGCATCCAGAGGGATCCATTTCTCGCTGTTGTTGGTCAAGACAAAGGTGTAAGTGACCGACTCGGTCGGGCTGATGGTAACCGTGCTGGTAGGAGGATTGAGCCAGGTAAGCGCGCGCGTACCCACGTAATATTCTTCCAAGCCCATATCCTTGGCGCAAATTTGCGGGCGAGTGGTCAGGTAGGCGTCGCCGTCCACGTCAGATTCTACTGTCGGCACGGCGTCAATGGCCGGAGAGGTGTAATGAAGATAAGCCCCTTCAGGCGCAAAAGGTAAGAGAGACGAGATCAGGTAGTTGGGGTTGCCGACGGAGCCGTTAGACTCATTGACATTGGTATAAGTTGTATCGGCTGAGCGTAGGGTACGGCCTACATCAACCCAATCCGTGCTTGTGCTGTGAATCCCGTTGGCGCCGCCGGAAGTATTAAAAGAGACAATACTGGCGCTGATGACCATACTGCTGCCGGTGTTGTAAACGCCGCCGCCCTGGCCCGCCGCCAGGTTTTTATTAATGGTGGAGTGATATATGGCTGCGCCGGTGGAAGCGTTGTATACCCCACCGCCATTACCGGCGGCCGAGTTATTATAGAGCAGCAGGTTGGTGATTTTTAAACTGCTGTCGCTGTCGGCATAAACAGCCCCGCCGTCGCCGGTGGTGGCCTCATTGTCAAGGAACCACTTGTTTTTCACCTCAAAGGTGGCGTTGTGGTTATAAAAACCGCCGCCATTCCTGGCCCGGTTGCCCT
>CAZUNT010000112.1:7490-9021 GCA_964622215.1 uncultured Caldilineaceae bacterium | reverse complement strand
CGCCGTTGCCCAGGTATAACCCGCCGCCATTGCCATTGATGGTGCCGCTGATTAATTCGATCTGGGATAAATCAAAAGAATTAACCGTACCCTGCACCGCCATAACCCGGTTGCTGATAACCGTCGGCGCTTTAATGGTTGTGTTAATAACGCCGGGAACATACCGCAAGGAGAAATCTTTGTGCCAGGAACCACGGATAGTTAGATTGTCGGCGATGGTGACGCTCTCTTCACAGACGCCCTCGGCCACGTCAATCGTGTCGCCCAACTCGGCGTCGTTGACCGCGTCCTGAATGCGGCCATAAATATGACCGTTCGAGGCCAGCCTGGCCAAACAGGCGTTGTACTCGTCCGCTCCAATGTCCGGGTAGGTGTTGATGGGCCGGGGATCATCTTCAAAGTCGTGCGGCACGTTCAAATCCGGGTACGGGCCTACGTCAATCAGGGCGGACTCTTCCGCCAGGTGGAAATCGGCCCCGCCAGATATACTTTCACCTACGAAGTTGGGAATGACGTTGAAATTGTGCGTGCCGGAGATGACTGTTCCGGCGACCGGAGCTGAGCTGTTGTTCCAGTAATCGTTATAATCCAACGATCCACTATCAGCATAGATGGCGCTGCCGCCGCCGGACGGCGCGGTCTGCTGGTCGAAAATGTTCGCCCAGATCGTCGGGCTGCCGCCGCCGACGTAAATGCCGCCGCCGCGATTGGCCGCCTCGTTCAGGTAAAAGGTATTGTGGAGAATTGACGGATTGCCGCTTAGCAGGTAGATGCCCGCTCCCCGGTAGGTGTTATTATTGCCATAAATAAAGGTATTCCAGGCGGTAAAAGTACCGCCGTTGTTGTAAATAGCCCCACCCAGTCCAGCGGTGGTATTGGTTTGATTACGATAGAGGCGGTTACCCCGGTCTAAGCTGAGGATGCCGGTGTTGTTATAAAGAGCGCCGCCTTGATTGGCCCGGTTATTGGAGATGGCGTTATTTTCCAGGATCATCCGGCCGGTGTTGTTATAGGCAAAGCCGCCCTGGTTGGCCTGGTTGAGGCTCAACGGGTTATAGGTACTAGCCTCGATATAACTGTTATCCAGCAGCCAGAGCGTGCCGCTGTCGTTAAAAATAGCGCCGCCCCGGTTGGTGGCCCAGTTGCTCTCCATGACCGTGTTCTCGTTGAGAGAGGGGTCGGGGTCGATCTCGCCGGTGATGGTCATAACGCCGGTGGTATTGTAAACGGCGCCGCCGTCGGCGGCGCTGTTGTTATGTATCCAACTGTTGAACATCTCGAAATTGGCCCCGGCGTTAAAGAAACCGCCGCCTAAAGTGGCCGTATTGCTGTAGAAATCTACGTGCTCGATCCGGCCCCGGCTGCCGTTGAAGTACAAACCGCCGCCGCCGCCCCCGCCGCCGGCATTGGCGTTGCCGTTGACCAGGATAAAGCGGTACATGGTGATGCTGGCGCTGTCGGTGACCAAAACGGCCCGGCCCAGGTTCGTGGGGTTAATCGTGCTGGCATTGTCATCGGGATAGGTGGACGG
>CAZUNT010000112.1:0-7390 GCA_964622215.1 uncultured Caldilineaceae bacterium | reverse complement strand
CCTGGCCCGGCAACTGGCCTGCTCGTCCGCGCCCATATCGAAGCCCTGGTCACTGGGGCGGTAGTCGCTCTCAAAGTCATAGTACAGAGTCATGGCCGGATCGCCCATGTCGAGGACAAGCGAGTCTGAACTTAGGTGGAAATCGCCAAAGTCAGGGTCAACCAGGCCGGGATCAAGGGTCAAGCTGCCGGAACCGGCCGCCGCCCCGCCGCCGTAAGGATTCGGGCCGGCCGGATAGGCATCGTTATAGGTGGGCAAAAAGCCCGCCTGTTCACTATACATGGCATGTCCGGTCGCGGCGCTATTATTCGCAAAAATATTGTTGACCACCACCGGGTTCGTGTTAGTGGTGTAGAAACCACCGCCGTTATTAGTGGCCGAGTTGGAGTAGACGGTGTTGTGCCGCACTAACAGGCCGCTGCCGTCATTATAAACACCCCCGCCATCCGCAGCGGTGTTATCGCGGATAATATTATTTTGGAGGGTTGACTCGCCGGCGGCGTGATAAAAGGCGCCGCCGCTGCCGGCCTGGTTGGCGTATATCTGGTTGCCGTCCAGAACGAAAGTTCCGCCGGCGTTGTAGCCCACCCCGCCGTTAGTGGCCGTACTGCTGTAGATAGAACTCTGGCTTAAGGTTATCACCCCGCCGCCCACAAAAACAGCGCCGCCGTTAGCCGCCATTCCCTGGCGGATGTGGAAGCCGCCCATGCTGATCACCGCCGAGTTGGTCACATAGACCACCCGGCCCAGATTCAAGGCATCCAGGGTGGTGGTGTACACGGCCGGGTCGGGCGGCGTCTGCCAGTTATCCTTGTTGTAACCGCCCTGCAGGGTGAGCGAGTGGGTCAGGAAGACGGTTTGGCTAACGGTTTGGCCGCCATCCATTACCGGCTGGACACCCTGGCAGGTTCCGGCGACTTTGACCACATCGCTGATGGTAGAACCCGCCGATAGGGTCCCGATGGCCGTCATAATATTACCGTAGGTCGTCGTGCCCTCGTTCACCCGCACATAACAACCGCCCACTTCGTCCGCGCCGATATCGAAATTCTGGTTGGAGGGACGCGGGTCTTTATCGTAATCCAGGTTAACCGGGCTGGCCGGGTCGCCCCTGTCTTCGACGGGGGAACCGCCCGCCAGATGGAGAAACGTAGGCTGGGCGGGGTCAACCGAGAGGAGGTTGGGGGACACGGCCAGGTTGGTGCCGTCCGGGCTGAGGTAAGCCGGGTCGTTGTTGAACAGGTCATTATATTGGAAGCTGGGCGCAGTGCTGGCGTTATAGATGGCGCTGCCGGCGGAGACAGCCGTGTTGCTGACCAGCAGGGTACTGTTGATGACAGGGGTCGTTGTGTCGGCATCGTGATAAATAGCGCCGCCCCAGTTGCCGGCGTTGTTGGCGAAGAAGGTGTCGTGGCGTACCGCCAGCGCCTCTGACAGGTTGTATAACCCGCCGCCGTTGGTGGCCGTGTTGCTGAATACCAGGGCATTGACCAGAGTCAGCCCGCCACCGGCGGCATTATAGAACGCGCCCCCATCGGCCGCCGAATTGTGGGTCGCCGAGACGATTTGGGCCGTGACCAGCCCGCCGGAGTTGTACAATCCACCCCCACGGGTAGCCGTGTTGCTGGCGAAAAAGGTGTGGGTGATCAGGGCCGAGCCGGCCTGAACGTACAGGCCGCCGCCGTCGGTAGCCGTGTTACTAAAAACCTGGGTTGCGGTGGCGGCGTTCATCCCCCCCAGGGTCAGCGTCCCGGTCAGGAGGTAAAGTCCCCCGCCGGCAGCCGCCTGGTTGCCGCTAATCACGCTGGTTTCAACGGTCAGCCGAGCGCCGCCGTTGTAAATACCGCCGCCGGCGTTATTGCCGCCGCCGGCCGCACCGTTGCCGCCGTTGAGGGTCAGGTGCGACAGGGTCACGGCGACGGAGTTCGTCACGAGCAGGGTCCGGCCCTGGCTCAAGGCGTCCAGGATGGTCGGCTCGGGATTCGTATTCGGGTCGTTCGAAAAGGTGCTGTCGTAGCCGCCCTTAAGCGCCAGGTTTTTGGTGACGACCACCGTCTGAGTCAGGGTCTGCCCGTTGACCAGGCGCGCTTTAGCGCCCAGGCAGATCCCCGAAATCTGGACCGCGCCGCCGTTGGGGGCCAGGTCGACGGCTTGCTGTAAAATATCGTAAATAGTGGGGGCGCCCTCAATTCTAGCCAGACACCCCTGGAGTTCGTCGGCGCCCAGGTCATAGCCCTGGTTGGCCGGCCGCCGGTTATGGTCAAAGTCACTCTTTAAGAAAGTGTTAGGGTCGCCTCTATCGGTCGCCGGCGAAGCCGAGGTCAAGTGCAAGTCGCCGTTGGCTTCGTCGACAAAGAGAGGGTTGGCCGAAATATCATTAGCGCCGGCGGTCAGGCCGCTATAATTGCCGCCGGTATTATTCCAGACGTCGTTGTAATTAGCGGTCGGGCTGCTGCCGCTGCGGTAAATGCCGCCGCCCGTCGCCGCCGTGTTGGAGACGACAATCGTATTGGAAATGATGCCGCTGCTGCTGACCACCGCGATACCACCGCCGGTCGTCGCCGCCCGGTTGCTAACAATGGTATTGTTGACCAGGCTCAAGACGCCGCCGCTTTTATAAACCCCGCCGCCGCCGCCGCTCGTGGCGGTGTTGTGGTCAATAAAGTTGTTCCACAGGTTTAACGTGCCGCCGCCGCTGTAAAGGCCGCCGCCGCTGTTCCCGGCCCTGGCGTTGGTGATACGGGTCGCCGTGATGGTCACGGTCCCGCCGGCTTGATAAATGCCGCCGCCGTAGACGCTGGCGGTGGTGTTGGAAATTGTAATGCCTTGCAGCACCGTATTGCCGTTTTCCAGGTAGATGCCGCCGCCTCGGGGGGCTGAACTGTCTAAAATGATAAGCTGGGATAGGGTTGGGGCAGAAGTGCCCTGGACGTAAATCGCCCCACCATTCCCACCACCGCCGGTGCCATTACGAATGGTGAAACCCTCTACCACCGGCCGGAAGTTTGGTCCCCGATCGACATTGATCAGTAGCGGCTGGCCGTTCCGTTGAGCGTCAATCGTGGTGGTGTAGACGGTAGGGTTAGGCGTGGTCCAATTGCCGGTAGTGAAACCACCGCGCAATTTGATGTATTCTTGAATGATAAGGCCCGTTTCAAAATAGTTTCCCCCGGCTACTTTAACCGTGTCGCTAAAAGCGGCCTGGCCAATCGCATACCCAATCGTGGCGCAGGGTGAGGCGCTTTGGGTACAGTTGTTGTCGGTATTCCGGCCTCCTGTGGCCACGACATAGCGGTCGCCGATGGTGGCTTTGGCCGTAGTCGTATCAACCGCTGTAGCGGAGACCCCGTAATTAACCGAGGTGGCTCGCAGGGTGCTGACATCGAAGATGTTGGCCGGCGCGGTATCGGTCACGTACACGCTGACCGTGATCAAGGTAGAACCGCCCGCCGGCAAGGTGATGGGACTGGTCACGCCGACCAGTTGGCCCCAGCCCCGCGTGCTGGTCAGTTGCAAATTAAACGCATCATCCACCGGGCCAACGTTGGTCAGGATATGGGTGTAGGTTAAAATCTCGCCGGGCTGGGCGCTTTGGTCGTAATTGGGGACAAGCTGCGCCCCCGGGCTGGAGATGAGGTCGGTCGCCGTATCGTAAACCGCCGGGTTATTTTGGGCGGCTACGGTAATCGAGGTCTGGTTGTAGATACCGCCGGTAATAGTAATTGGCACCGACACCACCACGTCGAAGGTCTGGCTGGCCCCGCTGGCTAAAACGACGGTGGGGGTGCTGATACCCACCAGGGAGACCGGCCAGCCCTGGCTGTTGGTCACGGTCAGGACAAAGGTATTGCTCAGGCCGGGATCGGAGCCGGTGTTGGTGATGGTATGGCTAAAGGTGATGGGTTGCCCCAGGACCGCGCCGATATCTGTTACCAGCCCGGCCTGCGGATTGCTCGCTTCGCTAAGGTCTACGCCGGGGTGGGCGGCGCTTTCATCCGCCCCAATGTCGGGCCGCGCCCCCTGGGGCCGAGTATCGTCCTCAAAGTCGGTGGAGACGCCGGAGGCCGGGTCGGCGGCGTCAATTAATGGCGAGGTGTATTGCAGGTGGAAGTCAGCGCCGCCAGGGTTGACAAGCCCCGGGGCAACCGTACCAAGAAGATCGTGCGCCCCCAGGGAAGAGGGGCCGTTTATAGGCCCCCCCGTATTGTTATAGAAATAGTTATAATCCGAGTTAAACCGATTATCCAGGCTGGCAAGCCCGTATAAGTTACTATTGGCAATGATATTGCTGCTTAACGTGACAATCCCGCTGCCATTGCTCGAACTGGCATAAACCCCACCCCCCTGGGAACCTGCCGTATTCCCGTAAAGGGTGTTGTGCTGCAATACGGCGTTGCCGCGCCCTGAGTTAAACACGCCGCCGCCGGTGTCGCTGGCCGAATTGGCGTAGATGACGTTATTACGCAGGGTGGATAGCCCTGAGGTATCCAGGTAAACCCCGGCCCCGTCGCCGGTAACTGACCCGCTGGTAAGATGCAGATTCTCCAAAGTGACGGCCGCCGCACCGGTAACGGCAACCACTCGCCCTGCGCCGCCGGCGTCGAGGATGGTCGGACCGTAGCGGGCGTTGAGCCAGTCAGTGGCGGTGTAGCCTCCGCGTACGGTCAAACTTTTGGCCAGCGAGATCGGCTGGCAGCGCCCGGCCACCTGGACCGTATTACCGGCAGTGGCGGCAGATATCGCCGCAGGCAGGTCGGTGTAGACCTGGCCGGTCTGGAGGACGCGGGCGTAGCAGGCGCTAGCCGTGGTAAATTCGTCGGCCCCACGATCAATGCCCAGGCCAAACGGCCGGCCTTCGCCTTCGTAGTCGCTTGTAACCGAGGGGGCAGCCAGGCCGCTATCAATGGCCGGTGAGCCTACGGCCAGGTGCAGGTTATAGTTGGCTGGGTCAACAAATTGAGGGTTCTGGTCGGTGCGGTTGCCGGTCCCTGAGGTAAAGCCATCATTTGGGGAGTTGTAGCGAAAGTCGGTGTAGGCGACACTGACCGTACTGCCATCGTTGGTAATACCCCCGGTAAGTGGAGCTGTATTACTAATAATCAGGCTATTGGTAATAGCCATCGTGCCGAGATATACATAGATGCCGCCGCCGCTAGAATCTGCGGCATTTTTATAGAGGGTATTGTTTTCCAGGGTCGTACTACCGATCACAAAAATGCCGCCGCCATAACCCTCACCGTCTACTACCGCTGCGTTGTTATAGATCAGGTTACTCTTTAAGGTAGCCGCCCCATCATTCGACACATAGATGCCCCCCCCAAAGTCGGCTACTGTGTTGCTAAAAATCTCATTTCCTTCGAGTAAAGCTGTGCCCCCGAAGATTGCAATTCCCCCCCCCATACCCGCATCACCGCTATTGGAGGTGTTCGAGTAGACCTGGCTATTCTTAAGAACCAGCCTGGCCCCGATATTATTGGCAATACCACCCCCACCGTTACCTCCACCATCACGATTGCCATAAATTCGGCAGCGGTCAAGGGTTAAGGTCCCGTTATTATAGACACCGGCACCGCCATTACTGGTGACGTTTCCTCCGGTTAGGTCAAAGCCGGAAACCAGGGCTGTAACCGAACCATTAACTTGAAGCGCCCGCCCTGATCCCTGGGCATCAATAACCGTTAAATTTTGTTGAGGGTTGGGGGTGAGCCAGTTGGTGGTGGTAAAACCACCGCGCAGAGTGAGGTTTCCATACAAAGTTACAGTGGGATATGAACCGGCCGCCACCCGGATTTCATCGCTGCCGCCGGCCAGGCTCACGTCCACCGCCCGTTGAATCGTGCGGCAGGGAGCCGCCAGGGTACAGTTACCGCTGTCACTCCCGCTCGGCGCAACATAAAGCGGCCCGGCAGCCCACAACGAGTGGGGCAGACCCAATAAGGCCAGAAAAGCGACCAGCAAGGCAACCAGGGTCAACAGAAACACCGACCCCAGCCGCCATAGGCAAGCCTTAACCCGTTTATTCGGCTGGAGAAATTGTCGGCCAACCTGGGAATGATTCGAGTTAAACACAACGGTAGAAGGAGGATACGGGTCCATAGCGATTTCTCCGGGGGAAGTTAGTTTTTAGAGACTTGGTAAATCTCTTTTTTAGAGTTTGTAATTGATTAGGTATCGCCGGCCCCAGGGGGTGTGGCAGAAAGGTAAGAGAGGGTGATCCTGGCGGGGCAAAGTAGATACTCTTCGGTCAAATTTATACTTAAAATTAGCCCTCCATCAGGAGGGCAAGAATGATGGATTCGTAGTGACGACTTTAGCCGTTTTTTGCCGGCGGCTAAAATCGTCACTACAATATAGCTCCATTTAAAGGTAACAAACCTATTAACTTTTGAATGAGCGAGTTTGACTGCCCCTTAATAAGAGCCGCCGGCGCTGCCGCCTGCGCCTGTGGTTACTGCCCAGGTGCCCGACGAAACTATCCCATGTACCGTTAAGGTACAACTTGTATTGCAAGAAGATTCTGTAGCGGTTTTACCACCGGCAGAAAAGGTTACACTCGTCGCTTCAGGCACCTGTACGCTTATACTTAAATGAACGTGACCGGGGCCAGCAGGTGTAGGGGTTAGCCCTGTGACCGTCACGCCAAAATTACAACTGCCCGGCTGAAGCGAACCGGCGATCCGGCAATAAACTTGTGAAACAGCAGGGCCTAAGGTCAGTAAAATAGCGATGACGACAACGGCAACCAGGACCAAAATCAAGGCATACTCGACCAGTCCCTGGCCCTTTTGAGGAAGACGGAGTTTTTTGAGGATTTTTCTGAACATCTTACCTGGGATATCACTGCCAGAGCGATACGGCGGCGATATCACGCTCCTTTTCGAGGTAATAAGAAGAGGTTAATCAGGTCATCGCTCGTACCTGGGAGACAGGGGGCAGGGTTCTGTTCGTAGGGAGGTCAGGAGGATAGATGTTCAGGAGGAAAGAGGTGAAATTTTTTACTTGAAACAATAAAAATAATAAAGTTCTGGACCAATAATAATGGTCACCAATCTGCCTGAAAATGCTAACCTTGATAGATGAACGAACAGTAACCGTTTTTCCTGTTCCTTTTGTTTAAGGTGATGCCGTTCTGATTGACGGAACTTCGACATCGAAAACTACAAGGTTTGGCTAAAATAAAAAAGATTTAATCCAATAACCTCCTTTCGCACCAAACGGTTGAAACCGTTCCTACAGGGCTAAAGCCGGTCGTCCGCCGGCGCGGACGGGCTAGTTAATAAAATTAAATAATTAATAAAAACCAGCTTCATTATAAACGATAATGCTAAAAAATTATAGATACAAAAGTACTATTGACCTTGCTGACTATTTGCCCGAAAGTACCTTAAGG
>CAZUNT010000111.1:0-23073 GCA_964622215.1 uncultured Caldilineaceae bacterium | reverse complement strand
ATTGTCCTGTTAATGTGCTCATTCTTTCTACGATGTCCTGAAGGGCGACAAGTAATCAGTAGTCAGTAGTCAGAGAGTAGCAATCAAAGTCAGTCTTTTTCTTGGAAAATAAGTCGAGATAGGTGGAGAAAAATATGACCTTTGGAATTACCATCATCGGCCTCGGACCGAGTGACAGCCGCCATTGGACGCGAGCAGCTTATACACTCTTAAATGAAACGAATGAAGTTTATCTGCGAACAAGCCATCATCCCAGTATAACCGATATACCGGCTCAAGTTCGCAGTTTTGAAGATATCTATCGACAGGCCGGCGATAGGAACCAGGCGCACCGGCAAGTTGCCGCCGAGGTGGTCCAACTGGGCCAACGGGATACAGGGGTGGTTTATGCCGTACCCGGCCACCCCACTCTGGACGATCCAACTACGTCCCTGATTCGGACTTTAGCTGAAACTCAACATATACCGGTAATGATTGTTCCCGGCCTCAGCTTGCTTGATGCCACCCTGATGACTTTAGGCCTCGACTCTTCCCGGCCCGTGCAAATTACCTCGGCGGCTGAAATCGCTCCCCTGCATCACCCGCCGCTGGCTCCGGACCAACCGGCGTTGGTAACCGGCCTGTCGGACCAAACCCTGGCTGCACAGATCAAACGGGTTTTGTTAAACGCTTACGCGGCTGATTTTGTGGTCACCCTAGTCCAGGCCGCCGGAACTTTAACAGAACGAGTGTGGTCTTGCCAGCTGGTTGAGCTAGATCGGCAGCCTGAGTTTGATGAGACCACCACCCTCTATCTGCCCGCCGACAGCGCCAATGCCAGTTTTCCGACCTTCCAGGAGACCATTGCCCACTTGCGCGCGCCGGAGGGCTGTCCCTGGGATCGAGAGCAAACACACTTGAGTCTGCGGCCGTTCTTGTTGGAGGAAACCTATGAGGTTCTGGAGGCCCTCGATGCCGGCAACCCGGCAGCCCTGGTCGAAGAGTTGGGCGACTTACTGCTGCAAATTTTGCTGCACACACAAATTGCTACCGGAGCGGGAGATTTTAGAATGGGCGAGCTTATCAGTCATATCCAGCGTAAGCTGGTGCGGCGGCACCCCCATGTTTTTGACGATGTCGTCGTCAATGGGGCAGACGAGGTGACGATTAATTGGGAGGCGATCAAACGGGCTGAACGTTCAAACTCGAAGGTTAAAGAGTCCCGCCCTTCGGCGCTGGACGGCGTTTCGCCCGCTTTACCTGCCCTGGCACAGGCCCTAACTATCTCCAAGAGAGCGGTAAAAGTTGGCTTTGAGTGGCCCAACATCGAAGGGGTGTTGGATAAGTTGATCGAAGAGGCCCACGAAATCACTACAGCCTCCAACTCACATGAGCTTGAGGCCGAGATTGGCGATTGGCTATTCAGTGCGGTCAACCTGGCTCGCTGGCGCAACGTCGATGCCGAAAGTGCGTTGCGGACGACCAATGCCCGTTTCATCCGTCGTTTTAAGAAGTTGGAAGAGTTAGCCGCTGCTCAGGGCAAAAACCTGGGCGAGATGACCATTGAAGAATTGGATGAGCTGTGGGGTGAGGTGAAAAACTCTGAAGTTGAATAAACCAGGACTTACGTAGCCACGTTTGAGGATTAACCCAAATTTCCGGGTGAGAAATTTAATGCGGAATTTCACATCTTAGCGAATACCACAGGTATCAGATACCAAATAGTAAAATGAGTACACGAAGTTGTTAAAGTCTAAATAATTGGATAATCAGGATAACCAGATGAGTACACGAAACGGAGAAATGGTTATGATCATATTACTGATTGGTTTCCTGCTCCCAGCCCTGGCCTGTGGCATTATCAACCAACAGTACCAACTCAACAACGAGGTGCGGCTGGCTATTTACGAGTATGAACGAAAGACGCACGGCCCGGTTGATGACCTAGTTATACATTCTAACAGGGATGAACCGCACATTTTGTTTGAGGGGCAGAATCAAAATGGTGGGCGCACTGTCTGGCTGCCCAGCCTCGACGCTGAAGGATATTTTGCCAGCCAAGCGCCGGAGCGAACCTATCTGTATATTCAAGAGATTGAATACAACGAGGATCAGAGCGCCGCTACGGTCAAAGTTTATCAGGGCGATGGTCAGGGCTACCAGGGTTGGCAGTTAATCCTAAGGAGGGATAAAGATAATGGCTGGGAAGTTAAGGAGGAGATTGAGATTAAGGGGGGGTAAGACACTACCAGGCTGATATTGGCCAGGAACACAAACATCACCAGACCCAGCAGCAAACCCTGGCGAAAAAGTGTAGCACGTTCCAAAGGAGGGAGCAAACTACTTCCAGCCTGGCATACGACTTTACAGAAATTTACGAGAAATTTACTGACAACAATTCCGAGATATGATAAATTGTAGACAAATTATACTTGTTGCGTCAAAACCCTCCCATTGTGGTTGCACCCACAGCCACAAAAAAGCCTCTTCTAATATAATTATCGGCCTGACTGACGCTGGAAAAATCTTCCCCAAGATTTATTTTAGATGCAACAGGTATGCTCAGGGATTATTGACCCCACCCGGCCCTGAGATAAAAGACACTCACTCCCTCCCAGGTGAGTGTCTTTTTTTGTCTTATCTCTTAACATAAGAATTGGGAGATTGCTGAAAAAAGACTTTTCTTCATCTTGATGGCCTTAGAGGCCGAATTGATGGCTTTAGAGGCCGAAAAGAGTTTAATCTTGTGATTGATTTGTCAAGCCTTATGAACAATAGTATAATTTTCTAGATACCTATTAAATAATTAGGAAAAATTCCACAATTCTAAAGGTGTGTTCCCCCTTGGTTCAGCGTAAGACCCAAACGCCCGCCTATTGGCAAGGGCAGTTTACCGTCAGCAATAAAGATATTGAATTTATTTATAATCTAATCTTAGAAGAAAATCGTATTTTTAACCTGGACGAGATTGCTAGTGCCCTGGTTAGACGCCAGTGTCAAGCCGAGGAATTAGCCTCCAGGAGCGAACTTCAACAGGGTAGACTTTACCAACCTAAAGAAAAATATTCTGTAGGGGAAAAAGTTGTTTTTCCTGCCCTCGATTTTGCCGTGGGTACGATAACCCACACCCGGCCAGGCTATCACCCAGAGTATGGCGCGCTTACCGTCATTGGAGTTACTTTTGATCATGGCGGCTCCGCGCGTGAATTTATTTCTAGCTTTAATAAACCTCATCCGCTCAATTCAGACACCGATCAAACGATTGCCAGTGCTCAGGGGTTGATGACTCCAGAAGAGCTTTATCAAAGCTATCAGGTTTTTATTCGGCCCAAAGTACAGGCGATCCTCAAGAACAGCAATGATTTTATAAACTTTCACGATCGGTATTTCCTGCGCGATCTTTTGCCGGATTTTCACGAGGGTCTCTTTAACATCGCCGATGCCGCCATTGATATCAACAATGGTCCTCTGAGTGTTGATGCGTTAATTGAGCAAATGGGCTTAGCAGAGGGTAAAAATATTACTGATACCCTGCGCTTGACTGTCAATTATCGCCTGGACAACGACGAACGTTTTGATGATGTTGGCCCGACCGGACAAGTGCTTTGGTATTTGGACCGGATTCAACCTCCCGAAGCCAACCATACCCCTCGCCGGTTGCAGTTGGATGAGAGCCAAACTTACGATGCCAGTTTGTTTGACGACGATTTGCGTACTTTACTGGCAGAAATCGACGACGAGGCGACCCCTCTTGAAGAAATTCCGGCAGTTGGCCTCGAAACCGACAGCGTCACTATTGTGCTCAATTACCCCCATCGACGGGTAGGTACGCTACCACTGACGCCAAAAACACTACCCTTCTTCCCAATCAGCTACTACAACCCCGTACTTTTCCAGTTTATTGATGGGCGCACCGGTAATCTCTTTCCAGGTTGGACGGTTCTAAATGGTGAGTATGTGTTCGGCCTGGACGAATGGTATAACAAAAACAAACTACCCGTGGGTGCTTATATCACCATTAAGCGCACTAATAATCCCATGCAGGTTATTGTGGATTATCAAGCTGCCCGCGTTCAGCGGGAATGGATTCGAACAGCCACAGTAAATAACAATAAGCTTGTCTTTCAGATGAGCAAAGAACCTATTAGCTGTAAATATGATGAGTTAATGATTATTGGCGACACGAATCCTGCCCAAATTGATAAACTTTGGTTAAATGCTGTGGATAAGAACATTTCAATCTACGATACACTCTGCCAGGTATTTCCTGAATTATCTAAACTCAATCCACAAAGTACGGTGCATGCCAAAACCCTGTACAGCGCCGTCAATGTCATTCAGCGGGCTGGGCCTGGGGTCATCTTTCAAGAATTGATTAAACATCGCTGCTTTGTCCCGATGAAACACGGTTACTGGGTTTACGATCCCAATTTGCGAGATTGATCGGCAGGCTGATTCAATATGGCTAAATACGTCAAACCGACCTTGGAGACAAAATTTCATATCGACTTTTCCTGGTGGCAAAAACCAGGGCAGAATCTAGCGGCGTATCTACAGAGTCACCTTTGCCCTGAAGCAAAAAACCTTGTGGAGAGCTACGAGCAGAATCCAAGTTTTGATTGGATTAACCCGGAAACAGGGGAAGTTTTTCAAATCGATATTCTCTGGTACATTATCCAAACCCATTGTAGCCATCAGCCCCACTTTGTTGACGAGCGTATTCCCTTAACGGCAGCCATTTTCCGCATTTTTATTGCTAATGATAATACTCCTCTGACTCCTCTTGAAATCCATCAAAGGCTACAGAAAAGAATGCCTGAGTTGATATTGAAAACAATCGGAGGACATCACATTTACGAAGGCATTCGACCTGTCGTAGCATCAGTTTAATTTTAACGGGTATAAGAAGATACCTGTGCCGCCCTGTGTTGGGCGGTTTTTTTTTCAACACTAGCGTAATTTGGGGGTTGAGGTTAAAATAAAGCTAATCTTTGCAGGTAGTTGGGGTATGTTCTACTTTCGAAAAAATTTAAGGCTACTGATTGGCCTAATGCTGTTTCTGGGGGGAATAACAGTATCAACGACCCCTGTGTCCGCTCAAGGAAATGGGCCATCAGAGCAAGATTTTGTCTATGTGGTTCAACCGGGTGACACGCTTGTTCTCATTGCGCGACGTTACAATCTCACCCTCACGGATATTGTTCTGGCCAATCACTTGTCGAACTTAAACTTAATTTTTCCGGGCCAAAAGTTGATCCTACCCGGTGTTTCGACGGGTGTGGGGGTTCAATCACCAACTTCACCGTCCATTTCCAACCCTACCCACAGGGTCCAACCCGGTGAAACTCTGTTTACCGTCGCCACTACTTACGGAGTTGCGTTAAGCGCACTTATTCAGGCCAATCATCTGGCCAACCCCGACCTTATTCAAGTGGGCCAAGTCCTACAAATTCCTGTTGGTCTACCCCCAATTTCCCAGCCTTTACCTCCACCTTTTCGAGCAATCGAACTCTCCGAACCAATCATTATTCAAGGACGTACTCTAGTCATAAAGATAAAATTGACAGAGGTGGCGGCTTTGAGCGGCAATTTCGAAGGGCAACCTCTCTTTTTCAACGACGACGGAACTGGACAGTTTTGGAGTATGGTAGCTATCTATACTCTGGCTGAACCTAAAGTATACCCCGTCTCGATTACAGCAACACTGCCTAATGGGACACAAGTTACAACTTCGCAGAGTGTTACAGTTATTGAAGGGCCTTACAGCCTGGAGGATATTGAACTGGATGATAACCGGGACAAATTGCTCGATCCGGAGTTAACCCGGATTGAACTGGAAAAACTTAATAGCCTCTGGTCTCAAGTATCGCCAGGCCCGCGTTGGACGGGGCCGTTTTGGTATCCGGTTGAGGCGAGTTCCCTACGAGTTACCAGCTCCTTTGGCACACGGCGTAGTTACAACGGCAGTGCGGAGGCCAATTTTCACAGCGGCGCCGACTTTGGTGGGGATGTAGGTACACCTATCTATGCCCCCGCTGCCGGCCGGATTGTTTTGGCCGGGAAATTAACGGTACGGGGTAATGCCGTCCTCATCGATCATGGGTTGGGCTTATTCAGCGGCTATTGGCATATGAGTCAGATAGTTGTGGTCGAGGGGCAAGAAGTAAAACCAGGTGATGTGATCGGATACTTGGGTGACACAGGTTTGGTGACCGGTCCGCACCTGCATTGGGAAATGCGCCTCAACGAGATAGCCGTAGAACCGTTCCAATGGATCCAACAATCAATTCCTTACTGAGGGGAAAAAGCGTGAGCAGTAAAAAGACTTATTTCATCGATATGGATGGTGTGCTCGTTCAGGGCGCAAGCGCTATTCCAGGAGCAGCCGGGTTTATTCAACGCCTCATTGAGGGCGGTCATCAATATCTTGTTCTGACGAATAACTCTCGTTATACCCCTACGGATTTGCAGCACCGGCTGCAAACAGCGGGGCTTAATATAGATACGAGTCACATCTTCAGCAGCGCCCTGGCTACCGCTGCCTTTGTGCAGCTACAGAAACCCCATGGTTCAGCTTACGTGCTGGGAGATATTGGACTCTATCAAGCATTGACCGATGTTGGCTATACTCTAACCGACTACAACCCTGATTATATCATTTTAGGGGAGACTGACTCATATCCCTATGATAAAATTATCAGGGCTACTCAGCTTATTTGGGCCGGTACTCCCTTTATCGCCACCAATCCTGATCCAAACGGTCCGACTGAATATGGTTTAACCCCTGCTTGCGGTGCAGTAGCGGCCTTAATCACCAAGGCGACAGGCTTTGCCCCTTATTTCGTGGGCAAACCTAATCCTTATATGATGCGCTCGGCGCTGCGTCATTTAGGTGAACACTCCGAAAATGCGGTCATGGTTGGAGACAGGATGGATACCGATATCAGGATGGGCCTGGAAACGGGTTTAGAAACCATCTTGGTTTTAACGGGGGTGACGCGAATGGAGATGATTAATAGTTTTCCTTATCGTCCCAATCGTGTAATCGGATCGGTAGCCGAAATAGAACCTTGAGCTCTAAACGTGTATTTAACCCACTCTTTAGTTTTTATTTATTGTTTCTAGGGATAATACATCTTAATTTTGCTATATTTTACAATTCTTCTCCCAATAAGAATTTTACATCTCTGCAACCCAAAGAAACGCAAGGGGGTTGGATAAAATGGTTGGTATTGAGGTTATTGCCCGGTTGGTTTAAGCTGACAATTTTATACCCCACTTAAGGTCATTTTTTGTTGTTTAATAGGGATAAATAAGTAAAAGTGAGATACATTTCCCAAACTTCCCCCATCATTCTCTCCTATTTCCGTCCAGCCGAGGGTTAGCCACTGTGAAGCACGTGGTCAGTATCAGCCTGGGGAGTTCCAGCCGCGACAAAAGAGTAGAGTTTAAGCTAGGCAATGAAACTATCCTCATTGAACGTATTGGCTGCGATGGGGATGAGAAAAGGGCTTGCCAACTTTTTAGCGACATGGATGGTAAGGTTGACGCTTTTGGCGTTGGTGGGGTAGAACTTTACATCCGAATAATCGATAAAAATTACCCTCTACGCTCTGGACTCAACCTCGTCAAAAAGGTCAAGCAGACCCCTTGCACTGATGGGCGTGGGCTAAAGTTTATTCTGGAGCGGAGTGTTTTTCAGAGAGTTGAGCCAGAATTGCGCTATCCCATTGTCCCTCGTCGGGCTATAATGCCGGTGGCAATCGCCCGTTATGATATGGCCGAGTCGTTGCACAAAGCCGGTTTTGACCTCGTTTGCTGTGATTTTATGTTTGCGTTTGGTCTTCCACTCCCCATCCGAGGGTTGACTCAACTCCGTACTATAGGAGCTATCCTTTTGCCGGCTGTTGGGCTAATGCCGATCAGCATGCTTTATCCCACCGGCCCAAACCAAGAGGAAAACATCCCTAAATATAAGAAGTGGTTCAATTATGGCCCTGTCATTGCCGGGGATTTTTTATACATCCGCCGCCACATGCCCCTTGATCTAAGTGGTAAAATAATTATCACCAACACCACTACCCCCGATGATATAGATTTGTTGCAGTCACGCGGTCTGTCTTACCTGGTCACCAGCACTCCCCGCCTCGACGGACGCTCCTTTGGGGTGAATGTGTTGGAAGCGGCCCTGATCGCCTATGCAGGCCAAGGCCGAGTCTTGACCGACGCCCAGATTTTGGCCATGGTCAAAGAACTGGATTTGAAGCCAACCATCCAGCAACTCAACCCTCGCTGGTAAAGTGGGGGATTTGACATAAATTTGGGTTAGTTTTAGGTGTGAAACTGTTTTAATATGATCGTTTTTGGTAATCAAGTGGAGAAGACGATTAAATTCTAGTGAGCAAAATCCGACGTGTCTTACTGATTTGCAATGACGTGATTAAGCCAGCCATGACCGGTCCGGCCATTCGCTATTGGGAGTTTGCCCGGGTTTTGAGTCAATATTTTACTGTCACCCTGGCTGTTCCGCCTTCTGTCCAGGCCGAATCTTCTCCTGAAGCCTTAAATCCCACCTTCGAGGTCCGCCTCTGCGCCACACAGACGGAATTACAAGCCTTAGCGGGTCAGACTGAGGTGATTATCACCGTAGGGGCCAATTTATCCCTCTACCCGTTTTTGCTTAAAACGGCTAAGCCTTTGGTCGTGGATATGTACATCCCTTTTTTGTTGGAGAATTTGCATAGGGATGCCCACAGGCCCATTAATGATCGCCATATGTTAAGCCAGGGCGATAGGGGCGCTCACACCCTGCAAATTCGCGCGGCCGATTTTTTGATTTGCGCCAGCGATAAACAAAAGGATTACTGGCTGGGCTGGCTGAGCGCCTTAGGCCGAGTCAATGCCTATACCCACCAGGATGACCCCACTCTGGCTCGACTCATTGGCGTGGTACCTTTTGGGTTGCCTCACGAAGCGCCCGTTCACCAAAAACAGGTGCTTAAAGGCGTTTACAAAACGATTGCTCCTAATGACAAAGTGATTTTATGGGGCGGAGGCATCTGGGATTGGCTTGATCCAGAGACTTTAATCCGAGCAATGTCCCTTATTTCAGCCCGCCAGCCCCAAGTTAAGCTCTTTTTTATGGGCATCAACAGCCCCAATCCGGGTTCGGCCAGGATGAAAGCCGCTGCCAGGGCGATTCAATTGAGTCAAGAGTTGGGACTGTATGAAAAAAGTGTCTTTTTTAATGATTGGGTCCCTTATCAAGAGCGGCAAAATTATTTACTCGAGGCCGACCTGGGAGCCAGTTTACACCTCAATCACATTGAAGCACGTTTTTCCTTTCGCACCCGATTTTTGGATTATATCTGGGCCGGGTTACCCATTCTGGCGACAGAGGGAGACCTTATGAGCGAAGAGGTTGTCCGGGGGGAATTGGGGCGAGTCATCAAGAGCGGCCATGTTGACCAGGTGAGCCAGGTCTTGCTCGACATGCTGGCCGTGCCAAATTTGCGCCAACATTACCAGCCTAACTTTGACCGCGTCCGAGCCAGATATGAGTGGGAAGCAGTGATGGCTCCTCTCATCCAGTTTTGTGAAGCGCCCTATCTGGCCGCCGATAAACCTTATTTAAGAAATATCGCCCCCATTCAGTCAGGGGTGTCAGCATGGTGGTCGCTGCCGGGTAAAACGTTCCAAACCTTAAAAAACTTTGGGCTGGCCAAATTAATCTACAAAGCCAAAGAATACTGGCGCTGGAAGTTGCAGAAATAGGGCAAGTGGCTGTTTGCTCCAAATTTTCACGACAGCAGAAATTGTGCTAAGATTGCTAATTCTAGGAGCCGTTAAACATTCGACAATGCAAACCAATCAGGCCGGATTGAAACAAATCATTATTTTTGGCGAAGAGGAAAAAAGCCGGTTTCACCCTCTGAGTTTTATAACTGATTTACTCAAGCAAGCGCGCCACCTGCTCCAGTATCACGACCTGATCCGCAACCTGGTGATCCGTGATTTGAAGGTGCGTTACAAAAACTCCGTGTTAGGGGTGCTGTGGTCGTTGATGAACCCGCTGCTCATGATGGTGGTCTTTACGGTGGTTTTTACCGTTATGGCCCCGGTCCGGTCGGCCTCGGTGCAAAATTTTCCGGTGTTTATGCTGTGCGGTTTACTGCCCTGGAATTTTTTCACCGCGTCGGTTATGGGTTCCACTGTGAGTATTGTGGCTAATGCTCCCTTGATTAAAAAGGTGTATTTTCCCCGCGAAGTTTTACCTATTTCGGTAGTGCTGGCCAATTTAGTCAATTTTCTGATCGCCTTGATCGTCTTGTTTGGGATGATTTTGATTTTTCGTATTCCGCTGACCATCTGGCTGCTCTACCTGCCGGTGATTATCCTGATCCAGCTTATATTCACTTTAGGCATCGGCTTTTTCCTGGCCACCCTCAATGTTTTTTACCGAGACACCCAACAAATTATGGATGTGCTGATGCTGGCCTGGTTTTTTATGACGCCTATTTTCTACCCCATTGACATCTTGCCCCGAAGTTACAATTTGTTTGGGTTTGCGCTCGATGTGTGGCGGCTAGTCTACATTCTCAATCCTATGGCTTCGTTGATTGCGAATTACCGGGTTATTTTATACAGCGGTGCACCGCCAGCCCTGGATTTTTTGGTTAGAACAGCGGTGACCGCCGGGGGGGTTTTGCTGGTGGGTTGGTTGGTATTTAACCACTTCCATTGGCGAATAGTGGAAGAACTTTAATTAATAATGTCTATTGCTATTTCGTTTGACCGAGTGTCAAAACGTTTTACCTACCATGAGAATCGTATTCGTTCCCTCCACGATTTATTTTTTAGATTGAAAAAGGAGGGCTTATTCTTTCGCAATGATGCCTCAAAAGTCTATTGGGCCTTAAAGGACATTTCTTTTGAAATCGCGCCAGGCGATACAGTGGGACTTATTGGGCACAACGGAGCGGGAAAAAGCACCCTCCTTAAACTAATCAGCCAAGTTATCTTACCAACAAGGGGAATTGTTACCCTTAATGGGAGGATTTCGGCGTTACTTGAGTTAGGTACAGGATTTCATCCCGATCTAACCGGCCGTGAAAATATTTATCTCAATGGATCAATTCTCGGTTATTCTCATAAAGAAATAGGGAGAAAACTCAATGACATCATTGAGTTTGCAGACATAGGTAAGTTCATTGACTACCCCTTAAAGTATTACTCCTCTGGTATGCAAGTCAGACTAGGCTTCGCTATTGCTATTCATAGCGAACCCGATATTCTACTTATAGACGAAGTTCTGGCTGTTGGTGATTTTGCTTTTCAAAGAAAATGTATAGAACGCATCGAAGCTTTAAAACAAAAAGATGTCACCATTTTACTGGTTTCTCATGATTTAGGAGCGATTCAGCAGACCTGTAATAAAACTATATTAATGCAAAATGGCGAGATCCGGGCCTTTGGAGAAACCCAAAAGGTTATCCGCTTATATCAAGCGGGTGATGATATTGATAATGCAACCAGTTTGCCTCGTTATACAACTAGGGCCGGCAAAAATTGGGGGAGCGGGGAAATAAAAATTAAGAGTGTACAATTACTCTATCCTGATGGTACCCCAGCTTATACCGCCGTTTCTGGACAGCCCCTCACACTTCGAATTTCTTATCAGGCCAACCAGCGTATTGAGAATCCTGTCTTTGGTTTTGAAATCTATCACCCAGATGGATTGAAACTGCTGGAAGATAATACTCGACTTAATGGTTTTAAGTTTGAGGCTATTGAGGATAAGGGAGTGATTGATTGCCTCATTGATCCCTTGCCCTTATTACCCAATAAATATGAACTTTCGGCCTACGTTTATAGTTGGGATCTGCTCTCTCCTTATGATCATCAATATCGTATTTACACCTTACATGTAGAATCAGAAGATGCACAGCCGGGTCGAGGCACAGTGAAAGCCTCAACCCGGTGGCAAGGATTGGTTAAAACAACAAAGTTGTCGATATAGGATAGGTTCCGATAAGGTTCAAAAATGTCAACGATTGAGTCAGCCTTTTATCAATACATGAATTTTGACACTGATGAAGCCGTAAATATCAGAGCAAAATTTTTAGATTTTTTTGCCAACTCGGACAATATTTTGGAATTGGCTCCGGGCGATGGCGCTTTTTTGGAAAAATTGCAATCTATGGGCAAATCAGTGATGGGGGTGGATAGTGATCCCGGTATGGTTGAGCGCGCTTGCCAGCGAAACCTTACTGTGGTTTGTGACGACGTTTTTAATTTTCTACGCCACTCTTCCACTAAATTTGATGGCATTTATGCTTCTCATCTAGTAGAACATCTCAAGGCGGAGGCAGTGGTTGAGTTATTTTCCTTGTGCCGAAAAGCTCTAACCGACCAAGGTGGTATCCTGGTGGTGGTTACTCCCAATCCGGCCAGCCTTTTTACGCAACTCCACGAATTCTGGCGCGACCCAACGCATGAACGCTTTTACACATTGGATTTACTTTGTTTTCTTTTTGAACATTGTGGTTATGAAATAATTGACCAAGGGGATAACCCCAAGTTACAGGTTAAGCCCCACCAGTTAATCTACCCTACCCCTAATGAGGCTCCGCAAGTAGAACTGGCAGGTGTTACTGCCTCCCCTAAAAAGTCAACCGCACCTCTGTTTATTCATAAGTTCATCCATTTTATCCGCCGCTGGATTGTAGGACCTCAATTAGACGAGTTCGATAAACTACGCCATCAGGTTGCTCACAATGCTAGGGCTACCACCCAATTTATGATCGACCTATACCCTCCTAATGAAATTTATGTGGCCGGACGTGTTAAATCTCAAAAGTGAAGTGTCCAGTGCAGCAAATTTAGACCTTGCCCCCAGTAAGGAACGTTATAGCAACCTGATCATTGCTGTAATTTTGCTAGGGTTAATTTGCCTATTTTTTTTCCCCGCAGTTTTTCAAGGAAAATTTTTAGCACCACTAGATTACTTGTGTCAAGATATAATCTGGGTGGAACAATGCAAAAAGTTTGGCATAACCACGATACACAATTTAGAAATTGGCGGTGATCAAGCAAGCCAGTTTTATAATTGGTACGTGTTAACTCGCCGCTTATGGCAATCAGGTACAGTTCCGCTTTGGAACCCCTACAACTATGGGGGGCACCCCCTGTTAGCTAATTCTCAATCTGCGGTATTTTATCCTATCAATTTATTGATATTACTTTTTCCCTTGTCAATCGCTTATACTATCTCCGCTATCATACGTATGTTCGTAGCAGGTTGGTTTACCTACCTATTTGGCATAAATATTAAGCTGAGTAAACTAGCCTCTCTACTCGCAGCGATTGCATTTACTTTTAGTGGACCTCTGGTAAGCTGGTTGGGGCATCCTCATTCCAATGTAATCGTGTGGATGCCTGCTCTGTTCTACCTAACTGAAAAGTTTTTGAATTACCCTAAATCTAAGTACGTAATCTGGCTTGGTTGTACCTTTGGTGTTCAAGGCTTAGGGGGGCATCCCGAAACTTTGTTCCATATCATCGCGGCGTGGGGGCTTTACCTTCTTCTTCGATTCTTTTTGATCTTTCGATCTCGTGAAAAAGACCTTAAACATATATTTTTTTACCTTGGAGGTTTTTGCCTGGCAGCAATATTAGGTATGTCACTCGCCGCCATTCAAATTTTGCCTACATTGGAAGCAATTCCGCGTAGCTTCGCTTTTCATTTCAGGGAGTATAGCCCACCGCATATTCCCATCACAGGACGGGCGGCCTTCCATGAGTATATAAATCTCCTCTTATTTCTATGGCCAAATTTTTATGGTAATCCAGCTGATGGACAGTCAGCGATTAGAATCACTTATCAATCTTACATTGAAGCAACAACTTACATAGGTGTACTGCCAGTACTTTTTAGTTTCTTGTCACTTTTGCACAGAGAGATACGACAATTAGCTTTCGTATCTCTGAGTATGACCACTGTAATTCTAGGAATTGCTTTTCGGTATCCAATTTTCGATTTAGTGAATTACTTGCCAGGTTTTAATATTTCTGCTAATACTCGACTAAGACTGGTTGCAGTATTTTTCTTGGCTATCTTAGGCGGTATAGGATTAGATGCATTACAATGGTTAATTCATCACAAGAAACGACGACTTACGTTTTTGTTACTGGGTATAGCCCTTCTATTGCTCATTATCACTGTTGAGAAAGAGTATGTTCTAAGTCTAGTCCATGCACTTCCTCAAAAAGCTTTACCTGTTTCAACACTCGCTGATGATCTTATGCCACCAGCAATCGTAATTGTTTTGGGGGGTGCTTTACAGTTCTTTAAATCAGCGAAATACCTCCACGCTCAAAGGGTTGTCGTTTTGCTGACAGTTATTGATCTTTTTTGGGCTGGCTCAAGGTTTAACACTTTTGTGAATCCTGCTTTGGATATCTCCCAATTTCGAACAGATTTTGAAATAGTATCCACTATTGAAAAGAAAATTAAAAAGTTTGACAAAATCGCCAGCACAGGAACTATTATGCTGCCGAACTCGGCCAGTGCTTTACAGATGTTCAACGTCCAAGGCTATGATCCCATGATTTTCCACAGGTACTACGAATTTTTTGAAAGGTTTGGCCACATTGATCCATATGGTCCCGGTGGATTCAGGATTAGTTATATAGCAGCGGAAAACACAGAAAATATAAACCCAACATCGATTGCCCCCCTCAGACTGCTTGGAGTAAATTATTATCTTCTCCACTCAAAGCTTGGTATACTCAAAATTTTTGAGGACCCTGAGGCCCTTCCCAGAGCATTTCTGGTGCACCAAGTAACCAGTCAATCAGCAGATCAAGTTCTAGCTACACTGTGGAATCCAGACTTTGTGCCAGGGCATCAGGCTCTTATCGAGGAAGAACCACCAGCCGAATGGATAAATAGTACATCAACCCAACAGGGAGTTATCCCAGCTAACATAATTAGTTATCAACCTAATGAAGTAACTATAGAAGTATCCTCTCCTGATCCTGTATTTCTGGTATTCTCCGATACTTATGATCCTGGTTGGCGAGGGTTTATAGATGACCGAGAGACTAAAATATACCTGACAAACTACATTATGCGGGGTATTTTCATTGCTCCAGGCAACCACAAGGTTCGCTTCGTTTATTGGCCTCTCACCTTTATTATCGGGGCCTCAATAACTGGATTCACAGTGGTGGCAATTATTATCTGGTTAGTTATACAATTGTTGCAATCTAAGTCACAAAGAAGTTTACCCGTTTACGAGGGGAGTGGTAATGGAAACCCTAGATAGCCTGCCCCCTTCTGTCACAGTAATCGTACTCAACTACAACGGCTTGCCTCATTTAAAAACCTGTTTTGACTCCTTAAAACAACTCCAGTACCCTGACGACAAGCTAGAAATTATGTTTGTTGATAACGGCTCCCACGATGGCTCCGAGGCGTTTGTTCGACAGCATTACCCGGATTTTACCATCGTGCAAAACGGGGCTAACCTCGGCTTTGCCGAGGGTAATAATGTGGGCGCCAGACTAGCGCGGGGTGAGATCCTGGTTTTTTTGAACAATGATACCCGAGTTGATTCTAATTGGCTGGTTGAACTTGTTCAACCACTATTGGCCCAGGACGAGGTAGTCTGTAGTGCGGCCAAAATCCTCGATTGGGAAGGCCGAACCATAGACTTTGTTGAAGGGGGACTGAACTTTCACGGGTTCGCCTATCAAAAAGCCTGGCGGATGCCGGTTGAACCGGGTTACTACGAAGAAAATCGTCCTCTTCTGTTTGCTTGTGGCGGGTCAATGGCGATTCGGCGAGACGTTTTTTTTGAAGTGGGAGAGTTTGATAAAGATTTGTTCGTCTTTTATGAAGATGTTGAGTTAGGGTGGCGTTTATGGGTGTTTGGATACAAAGTGATGTTTGCGCCCAAAGCTATTACCTATCATCGTCATCACAGTACCGCTAGTAAGGTTTCAACCTACCGTCGAACTTATCTGTATGAGCGCAACGCCCTATATGCGGTAATCAAAAACTACGAAGAGGCTAATCTTAACAAAATTTTACCGGCTGCGCTTTTCCTGGCTGTCCACCGCACCACCGATGCCATGCACGCTACCGGCCGGGTAGACTTGACTGCCTATCACCCGGATAATTGGGCCAAGCTCACCGAAAAGAAACTAAACAATCAGGTTCCTTCTTCAAGTTTGATACCTCTGCTTGCCCTGCGTGACATTATTGATAATTTACCGCACCTAATGGAAAAGCGAGCCAAAGTTCAAGCCAGCCGGCGCCGGCCGGATAAAGAAATTTTCAACTTATTTGATCAACCCTTGAAAATATTTACCATGGCTTATCACCTTGATGCCACTTATGCCATTGCCCAGACTAACTTGATCAATGCCTTTCAACTCGACCGTGTTTTTGCCGGCATTGGCAAAAAAGTAGCCATTCTCACATCCACCGGGCTACCACGTTATGGTTTCCCCCCTTCGGCAGAAGCATTACGAGCCGAAGCCATCGGCGAAGCCTTAACTCAGCAGGGGCACCAAGTAACTTACTCAATGCCTAAAGCTTTAATGAATGGACGTAACCTACCCGCCTCGGTTGCCGACATTGCCTGGGACCCCACCAAAATAGATATGTTAGTACTACGCTTGATTCCAGACATCTTAATTACAACTGACTGGAAAACCCTCCAGTATCTCAAAAAGGGGGCATATCGTCCTATTATTTTTGATGGTACGTTTTTGAGCCAAGGCGATGCTATTTCCAACAAAGAGTTACAGGAAAAATTATCAGCTTCATTAGAAAAAGTGGACTTATTTATTTGTCACTCGGAAGAACAAGGCCATAAGTTACAGACCCAGCTAGCAACCTTGGGGCTAAATACAACCAGTGATAACATCCAGGTCATTACCACCCTTAGCTCCGGTCAAGCATTGCTAAACGCTTTTTGTTGGAATCCGCGTTTTAGCGGGCGCAAACCCATTTATCCTCCGCCTACCCCTTTGATTAAATTGCCGCTCCGGGCCTGGGAAATAATTTCCAATTTGGGCTTCAAATCTCTTATGGAGGAAATCAGGCGGTATCTCGAATGGCGGTACAACCGTTTGCGCCAGAAGTAGACAACACCGAACAAATATTCCAGTATGGATCATAAAGATGCATTGCCCGGAGCAGTTATATGCTTTCTTGATTATGCATAAACTTCATCACTTCCGATACAATTGGTTAAAATCTTATTGGGCTTTGGGGGTTTTGGTTGGGTTGGTATTGAGCTACTTTGCTCCGCTAATCCTTACCGGACGAGTACTTTCTGTGGCTCACATCCTCTATAATTTCTGGCCCTGGGTAGCCGTTTACCCCGAAAAAGCTCAACCAAACTATAATCTTTTCGGTGATATTGTCGATGCTCATTACCCGGCTATCATCTTTTTAAAGCATTGGTTGGCGGAAGGAACTTTGCCCCTATGGAATCCTCATGTGGCCGGCGGGCAGCCTTTCCTTTTTTCCACCTATTTCTTCCTCTACCCAATAAACCTGTTGTATTTATTTTTGCCCGTTGAATTGGCTTTCACCTGGCACGCAATGCTGCGCTTGCTCATAGCTGCTATTTTTACTTATTTACTGGCGGATGAATTAAAGCTTCCGCCCGTGTCGTGTTTATTAGCCGCCCTAGTTTTTACCTTTAATGGGTTCCATTTGGCCTGGCTGGCCTGGCCTCATACTTCTGAAACTATTCTTCTGCCAGTGATACTCTGGCTCGTCTTCAAAGCACTCCACCAGGGTCAAGATCGCTACTTGGTGGCCTTGGTTTTTGTCACGGTGATATTGTTGGCAGGCGGCTTTTTACCGATAGCTGGCTATGTGTTGTATGCAGCCGTAGGTTTTGGACTGTTTATCGTTTGGGACCAATATCGCTCTGGTGCTGTTTCAGTCCGACGTTTGCTTACTTATACTATTCTTATTGGTTTAGCGGTTATAGTGGGAATCCTTATATCGGCGGTGTACTTTATTCCTTTTGCGGAAAATCTGTTGCAAAGCCGTTACAGCGTTGAGCGTGCTCAAGACGTTACGCTTTACCGCAATTTTCACCTGCCCTGGTGGCAAATTATGCTCTATCTGATCCCAGGTTACTATGGCGGTATCCATACCCCTTATTGGGGATCGGTAAACTTGGTAGAAACTCTAGGATACGTAGGTATCCTACCATTGATTCTCGCTTTAGTCTCACTAGGCAGGCTGGGGCTTAAGTCACTCCGTACCCCCGGGTATTGGTATAGTCTCAGTTTGACTCTTATAAGTTTGAGCGTTGTGTATGGCTTCCAGCCCTTATCAACCCTGATCTCCCTGTTACCCGGTTTCCAGTTAAGTATCAACACCCGGCTGTTGGGTGTGAGCGCTTTTGGCTTGGCCTTATTGGCTGCATACGGGCTAGAGTTTTTACAAAAGCTAGAGGTTAATCAGACCCAAACGAAAGCTTTGATTTGGGTGATTAGCGTGAGTGTACTGGTGATAGGGCTGACCGGGCTGATCGAAGCTTACTGGCTGTGGTCGCCCCACTCTCCCAGCGATTTTAATGAGGGTCTCTCCGGGGTATTTGGCCGATACTCGGCAATCAAAACAACAATCTACGCTGCCTTACAGCAAAAAAATGTGCCCATACTCGTCGGTGCAGCTATGTTTGGGGGGCAACTTTTAGCCGGCATGGTCCTCTTTGCGATTCGCTCCCGGTTTAAACACTCCTATCGGATAACCCAATCCATCCTTGTTGTCCTCATCACCATTGACTTGCTAGGTTTTGCCTATTGGTACCTGCCAATTGGCCGGTTGTCTGAAGCTTACCCCAGTATACCCTCAGTGCAAGTTATGCAGGCTGAACCTGGCCGCTTTCTGGCCGTTGCCGGACGAGTATTTTTTGGCAACACCAGCACCGTCTATCAATTAGATAACGCTTTAGGCCATTCCATCTATCATCCTGCCCGTTACACCAAATATCTCGCCAGTTTAGATGCAAAGGTCTGGGATCGGCGAACACACGGAACTCAACTGATCATGGGAGAACACATTAGCGACTTTGAATCGCGATTGATTGATCTTTTGAATGTTCGTTATATTCTGGATATTCCCGCAACGATTGGAGATTTAACGAATCAAATTGTTGCCAGCCAAACAGAAAGCCAAATTCCGGTTGGTGAAATTTATGGAACCATTCAGCAAGGTCAAACATTCACCGCAACGGCCGATAACTTGTACCAAATTGACCTTTTTCTTGCCACTTATGCTCGCACTAATCATCAAAATGTTGTTTTCCATCTCAAAGACAGTCCAACCTCAACTAACGACTTGGCCAATTTAACCATACCGGCCAGCCAAATTGCCGATAATCAGTGGACCTCATTCAGCTTTACGCCGGTGAGTAACAGCGTGAATCATACCTTTTATTTCTATTTAGAAGCTCCCTCGGCCCAACCGGGAGATGCCATCACCATTTGGTCATCATCAACGGATGCCTATGTTGAGGGTCGGCGCTATGTTAACGGCTTGCCTGCTGAGGGAGATTTGACCTTTAAAGCGTTGGCTAAATCTTATCTACCCGCCAAGTTCAAAATTTTGAGACCAGGACCAGATATGCTTATTCTGGAAAATAGTGCAGCTATGCCCAGAGCCTACGCTGTGCCGCACAGTCTTGTGCTAAACAATGAAAAAGAAATTCTTAGCCAGCTACAATCTCCCGATTTTGACCCACACCAAACAGTTATCCTGGAAGATGTACCTCCTTCGCCAGGTTCGGAAGCTGGCTTTACATTTGATCCCAATCGGGTTGAAATTATCCGTTATGAGCCAAATCGCGTTGATCTACAAGTAAACTTACCCACGTCTGGGTGGGTGGTTCTTACCGACTTAAATTATCCAGGTTGGACCGCCGAAATTGATGGGCAAAAAGAGCATCTTTATCAGGCTAATTATCTATTCCGAGCGGTGCCTGTGCCAGCCGGTAAGTACAAAGTTACTTTTCATTTTCAACCACCTAGTGTTATCTATGGGACGACAATCAGCTTAATAGCCCTACTTGGATTGGCTTTATGGAGCATTCTTCGCCGGTGGCATTGGTCAAAGGGTAGTCAGTGAAAATCGTTTTAATTGGCCCTACTTACCCCTATCGAGGGGGAATTGCGCATTACACCACTTTGCTAGCAAATTATCTACAGGACCACCACGTGGTAACACTTATTTCATTCAAACGACAGTACCCAAATTTTCTGTTTCCTGGCAAAACGGACAAGGACCCTAGCCAAGCACCACTAATCGCTCTTTGCGAATATTTGCTTGATCCTATTAATCCTCTAACCTGGTTTCAAACCTTTTGGCGTGTTCGAGATCTATCACCCGATATTATCATTATGCAATGGTGGGTACCCTTTTGGTCTCCCAGTTGGGCCACACTAGGTTGGTTAATTAGAAAATTACTTAAAACAAAAAGTGTTTTTATCTGTCATAACATAATCCCTCACGAGGCGGGGTTTCTTGATAGAAGCCTAACCTTGCTAGCCTTGCGACAGGGTCAAGATTTCATCGTCCATTCAGAACAAGATAAACAACGTCTATTGCATTTACTTCCCTGTAGCCGAGTTTATAAAACTATATTTCCCTCATACTACGGGATAGGTCAAGCCAATAGCGATACTCGCGCCACTAAAACTTGGCTGAAACTTGAGGAAACAGAGCCAGTACTCTTGTTCTTTGGGCTAGTGCGTAAATATAAAGGTTTAACGATTCTGTTACAGGCATTACCGCAAGTTTTAACGCAGATGAAGGTTCATCTGATGATAGTGGGGGAGTTTTGGGAAAATCGCGGCAGTTATGATCGGCTCATTGAAGAATTGGCTTTATCGCCATATTTAACTATTATTGATGAATATGTGCCCAATGAACAGATTGGAGATTATTTCGCCGCTGCTGATGTGGTGGTTCTTCCTTACACTGATACCAGTCAAAGTGCGGTGGTTCAGTTAGCTTTTGGCTTGGGAAAACCGGTCATCGTTACTGAAGTAGGGGGGTTGGGTGAATTAGTTGAACATGGAGTGACCGGGCTGGTCGTCAAACCGGGCAGCGTCTTTGACTTAGCTGAGGCAATTATAACTTTTTTCCGTGATAATTTAGGAATAATTTTCGAACAGAATATCCGTGCCCTCAATCCGAAAGAGGGCTGGCAACGTCTGGAAAAACTCATCGAAACAATCGCTCAATCCTCATAACACCAAGGTGGCTAGTGACTCGACGACAACTGTTATGGAAGCTATATAAGTTTAATTTTCGTCTAAGCCTGACCCATAAACTGATGGGCCTGGACATCTCGCGCTGTTTTGAATACTTAACGGCTTGTGAAGCAATCCAGAAACGAGGACGGGGCAAACTGTTAGATATCGGTAGTTATCGCTCCTTCTTACCCCTATTTTTTGCCTCAGAAGGAATCACCGCAATTGCCAGCGATATTCACCCTTCACTACGGAATCAGAAAACTTGGATGCGGCGGGTCAAGCCAGCTCAACCGGTTCATCTTACTTTAAGTGATACGACCCGACAGGGCTTCAAGGAGGATAGCTTTGAATATATCACTTGTATCTCAACGATTGAGCACATTCCGGCAAATGGAGATATGCTAGCTGTTAAAGAAATGGCCCGATTACTAAAACCTGGAGGTATTTTGTTTATCTCTGTGCCTTATGATCGAAAGATGAAAGAAGGTCGGTGGGGACGTTGGTTTCAGCGAGATTATGATGAACAGGCTGTTTTTGAACGGTTAGTTATCCCTTCAGGATTACAATTAGAAGATAAAGGATACTTGCTAGGCTACCCAACTCGACAGTTTGCCGATTTCTTGTATGCTTTCATGCCTCGGCTAATTCGGCATGGATTGGGTTGGCTTCAAATTCTGGCCGGAATGTACTATCTAGAACGTGATCGTCCGACCGCCGAGAATGCTCGCATTGCCTGGGTCGTTCTAACAAAACCTCAGAGATAAATCTATTGTGTTTTATTTAGGCTTTACCCGAGACAATATTGCGCCCTGGAAACGAAGATTTCAGCAGTGGTATGGCTGGCTTCAGGACCATAAAACTGTTTTTCAGTTTATTGGATCTTTTTTTGTCATCCCGATCTTAATTTACTTATTGATACAAATATTTAACAATTGGAAATTGCTTCAGGAGTGTTGCCAATATTTAGAGATAAGCAGTTTATTAATAGCATTCTTCCTCGTTTGGCTGGCTGTTGGATTATTGGGTTATAATTGGCTTTTGGTTTTACGATTTCTCGGCGGAGATTTACCCTTTCGAGAAGGTTTAAAGATTTACTTTTTGACCAATTTAGGGCGCTACTTACCTGGCTTCTTTTGGCATTTCGCCGGACGTACAGTTTGGTTGGCTGAACGAAATATTTCCAAGCGAGTTTCAATAACAAGCCTGGTTCTGGAACAAAGCGCCACGGTAGTAGCTTCTCTCGTTATAGGGATGTTAAGCTGGGTTGGAGCTGTAACTTTCAGTTCGAGCGCCCCGCTAATACTTCCTATCTTGCTATTTTTTATTTTTGGTTTGGGTATTATATTGGTTAGTTCTGCCCAACTCAGACAAAACTATAGTGAATTTTTGGCCTTGCACAACCAAAAAAGAACAGGTTTGCTTGCCTTAATGTACCTCTGCTTTTGGATTATATATGGTACTGGTGTTTACGTTTTGATTCAAGCAATTTATATATCTCCTTTTTCATTAGATCAAATGCTACAAACGATTGGTATTGTAGCAATTGCTTGGGTTATAGGTTATGTATCCTTTTTCGCACCCGGCGGGATAGGTATTCGCGAAGGAATATTGGTCTTGTTATTGAGTACTTTTATGCCAGTCCCAATTGCCAGTATGGTCGCTTTGACTTCAAGAGGACTACAAGTCGCAGCAGAGATATTGTGGGTGATACTTTTTACAATCAAGATTGACCGTAACACAAACTAATATAGTTTTTCAGAAAAAGATTTTGAATGGGGGGGAGAAGCTTAGGCGGCTTCA